>JAFTSK010000054.1 GCA_017467385.1 Bacteroidaceae bacterium | reverse complement strand
GTTGACGAAGGTAGGATAGAGGGCTTTCGTGCCATTGGTATGCAAACGGTCGTAGGTGAGGTTTTCCATTTGCTTCAATCCGATGGCTTCGATGCCTGCAAATTCCCATTTGGAAGCATCGTAAGGCAAAGCGAAACTCAAAGCATTTACATCCTTCAAATCAACACCTTTTACCTTGATTTCCAGGGTTTCACCGGCATTGATAGAACGCTTGTCGGCTTGGATTTCCAATTTGCCGCTTACTTGTTCACGACCGTTGGTGGCTACACCTTCTTCCAATTGAGTGGCTACCGTAGAGATGTCGTAGGCATCAATCAGTCCGTTACGGTTGATGTCGCCATTGCTGATATATCCTTCAAAGTCGCTATCTCCCTGACGGAGTCCGGTGTAGTTGGTGTAAGAGGTCAGGTCGTTTGCGTCAATCTTTCCGTCGATGTTGATGTCTCCCGGGATATAGCTTTCTGTGCCAGGCACCTTGAAGACATAAATCTCACGTCCGGAACCATAGTTGCCAACGGCCGCACTGACTTCCAACTTGATATAACGCATGGTCGGCTTGTCCTTGAATTCAAAGACTTTCACATCGCTGCTTCTTACCCAGTCGAAGGTGCCGACTTCAGTCCAGCTCTTCTTGTCCTGGCTATGGAATACCTTGCCTTTCAGTAATGTACCGTTGCCGGAATCCAAACGTGGCAGATAATGGAACTTTTCTACCTGGTTGTACGACTTCAAGTCAATAATCAAGTCGAATGGAGCCGCTTTTGCACCATACTTGGTGTGCCAGATGTCGCCCGCTTCGGCAAAGTCGAACATGCGGTTCGGATCCATGCCCCATTGCGATTCGGCAGAGCAAGTTGCTTGAATGCCCCGGATGGCAAATTCCAACGGATTGTTCTTGGTGGTTGCTTCAAAAGCAGTCCAGTCGGAATAACCGTCCTTGTTGACGGCACGAATCTTGAACTTATAATTTGTTTCGGCCTTCAAATCTTCAAACAACAATTCGGTGTCCTTGATGGTGGTGTAAAGCATACCGTTCAGCTCGATTTCATAATAGTCGGCATTGGCTACCTTGCTCCAAGTCGGTTTCAAGGTATAAGCTTCTGTATTTTCGTCTGTGATTTGGGCCTGAGGAGCCGTCAATGTACCCGATGAAATCCGATGATTGTCGGCCGGTGCAAAGACAAATCCACTTACTGTAACTTCGGTTTGCTGGGTGGTTACATCGCAAGCCGCCAATTTGATAAGCACTTGCGGATTCTTCTGAATAACCACCTTTTCAAACTCACTTCCCGGAGTGGCGAAACGGTTCAAATTAGGTGCTTCATCGTAGAAATAAACGTTTTCATTGTCTGCAAATTCTTTCAACGAATGAACCTCTGTCAGCTTGACTTTCTTCTTACCGATTTGAGCCAAAATTTTCTTCGGACGTTCGGTTACGTTGATACGAAGTTCCGTCGCTTTCTCTTTTACCAAGCCGTTGAATGAACCTTGTGTCGGATGAATCTTGATAAAGGCATCTCCCTTTGGAGTCACTTCCGATTCAACGATGGTCGTTGTGCCTTCTCCGCTTCGGTAGGCTTCTGTACGGCCGTCGTCATCGTAGTCCACCGTCATGGTGTGTCCGTATGGATAGAGTTCATACACACGCAAGGCCGGATTGATTTCTGATACATTGTTGTGCGGATAAGTCATTGGAATGATGGCTCCATTCTTGACGAACACCGGAAGCTTCCACAAAGGAGCCTCAAAGTTGTTCAGAATACGTCCGCCTTCGTATTTCTCACCGCTGAAATAGTCAATCCATTCAGCACCTTCCGGCAAATAGATTCCGTTACGAATGTCGTTTCCTTCAGCATCTGCTTTCGTGCTCTGGTAAATAGGAGCCACCAAGAAGTCCGTTCCGAACATGTATTGATAGCGGGTAGCTGTTCCCAATGTATATTCATTCGGGTATTCCAGGAACATCGCCCGAATCATCGGAAGCCCGTTTACGGCTTCTTTGGCGAAGCTATAAGTGTACGGCATTAATTCAGCTTTCATCTTCAAATACATACGGTTGATGGATGTGGCCGGTTCGCCCAAAGCATGAGGATATTTCTCGTTTCTTCCCCAACCGTCCATATTCAGTTGCATGGGCGACCAAGTTTTCCACTGATAGTCGCGTACATTGACCGGTACGTTGTTTCCTCCGAAAATACCGTCCATGTCCGAGCTGATGTTCGGTTGGCCGGAAAGACCGGATCCGATGTAAGTCGGAATATGGAAGCGGATGTATTCCCATTCTCCTCCGGTCTGGTCTCCACTCCAAATACCGGCATAGCGTTGGGTGCCTGCCCAACCGTCAAGGGAGATGATGAAAGGACGGGCATTGTTTCCATAGTAAGGCATGATTTCGCCCACGTCGGCCACCCCGTTCAAACCAAACGAATAGCCTGCGCCTACCCAAGCCACATCGGTCTTGAGTACACGCACTCCGGCATCACGCACTTCTTTTACGATGTCGCGTTGCAATAAAGCGCTGACACCTTCTTTCGGGTGCAAGTCGGATTGTGTCCAGAGTCCGATTTCCACTCCATGTTGACGGGCATATTCTCCCAATTCCTTCAGATTCTGTACATTGCCGTCCAATGTTTCGGTTTGGCCGTAGCCGGCTCCATAACCGTCGTTCGGAAGTAACCAGCCCAAAGGCATGTCATGTTGCTTGTATCGGTCGATGACGGCACGAGCAGAGAACTGATAGTTGTTCTTTTCTCCGTTCAGCGATTCCTTGATGCCGCCGTTGTCCTTCTGGCTTTCCTTGTATCGCTTCCCGTCTTCAAACAAAATTCCTTTTTCGTCTTCTTTCCAATAGTCGCGGTTATAAGCATTGAGGTGTCCTTCGTAGAAACCGAACTTGGGTAACAAAACCGGATGGCCGGTCAGCTGATAGAAGTCGTTCAAGAGTGCGGAAGGTGTTTCGTTCACCATGAAGAACACATCTAAGTAGTTTGTTTCGTGAGACAATTTCACTTTGCCGGTTTCTTCTGCACCGAAATCATATTTTCCTTTCTTAAAGGTATGCCACATCATACCATAGCCCTTTGTCGACCAATAGAAAGGGGTAGGCGAGGCTACACCGCCGTCGGTCCAACTATTTTGGTTTTCAATGGCAATGGCCTTTCCTTTGTGAGAAAAACGTCCGTTCTGTACACCGCCACCATAGAAATATTCATCGGGCTGCTCTTTCAATGTCAATGTAACCTTGTTCTTGGCAAACAAAGCAGGAGCCGTTTCTTCCAATACAACCTTCTGATTTTCCAAGTTGGTTACTTTCATCAAAGATTGCTGTTTGTCGATTTCAATCTTGACCTTTTGGGTGCAGATGGAAACCTTACCGTCGGCTTCTTCGATAGCCAACGATTGGATAGGCATACGAGGGTTGTCTACGAGGATTTGTGCTTCCGGTACAGCCTGAGGGGTACGGATAATTCCTCCGTTGTTGTCTTGAAATACTCGGAAAATGTTTTCGCCGTAGAAGTCAAGTGTAACATGCTGGTTGTTCGTGTACCATATCTCAATGGTGGTAGGATTGAGTTGGTGGATACTCCGAATGGACGTTGTTTGTTGTTCAACGACCGTTTCAGCGGTAACTGGATAAACTTGTAAATTCCCTATGCAAAATAAGGCAAGGGCGGATAACAGTGTTTTTTTCATTGTTTGATTAAGATAATGCATTTTCTGAGAGCAAAAATAAATAAAAGAGTGGAATGATAGAAAAAAATAAGGAAAAAAGAGTAATTTTGCGAATGTTTTTAAAAAGGTAATTTTTTAGGTATTAAGTTATGGATTGGTTACATTCGTTGTTTACAGATGTGGATTCCATTGCGCACATAGTCATTCTTTATGCGTTTGTGATAGCAGTTGGAGTGCTTCTTGGAAAGATTAAGTTCTTCGGAGTGTCGTTAGGCGTAACATTCGTCTTGTTTACCGGTATTGTTTGCGGACATTTTGGATTTACCGGAAATACGCAGATTCTTACCTTTATGCAAGATTTCGGATTGATTCTTTTTGTATTCTGTATCGGGCTTCAGGTAGGACCTTCGTTTTTTACTTCCTTTAAAAAGGGAGGCGTATCCATGAATGTGGTGGCGGTAGGTGTTGTGCTGCTCAATGTAGCGGTGGCTTTGGCGTTGTATTATGCGCTGGGTGGTCGTGTAGAATTGCCTATGATGGTCGGTATTTTATGTGGTGCAGTTACAAATACTCCCGGCTTGGGTGCGGCCAACGAAGCGTTGACTCAGTTGAGCTATGACGGCCCACAAATCGCAATGGGGTATGCTTGTGCTTATCCGTTGGGTGTTTTGGGAATTATCGGTTCGATTATTCTGATTCGTTTGCTTTGTCGCATTAATTTAAAGAAAGAAGAAGATGAATTGGTTCAACAAGAAACGGCCGATCCGCATCTGACTCCTTACCGTATGCACTTGGAAGTACACAACGAAGCATTGGACGGTAAGACTTTATTCCAGGTAAAGAACTTCTTAGGACGTGATTTTGTCATTTCCCGTATCCTGCAGAACGGTCATGTAAGTATTCCTAATAAAGATACGGTATTCCATTTGGGCGACCAAATGTTTGTGGTATGTGCGGAAGACGATGCCGAAGCCATTATTGCATTTATCGGTCCCAAAATTGAAGTCGACTGGGAAAAACAAGACACGCCGATGGTGTCTCGCCGAATCTTGGTTACACAATCTAAGATGAACGGAAAGCGTTTGGGACAGTTGCATTTCAGTAGTATTTATGGAGTGAATGTAACACGTGTGAACCGTTCGGGTATGGACCTTTTTGCTTCTCCTGACTTGGCTCTTCAAGTGGGCGACCGAGTGATGGTGGTAGGTCCTCAGGATGCAGTGGAACGAGTAGCAAATTTGATGGGTAATTCCTTGAAACGTCTGGATCATCCGAACATTGTAACGATTTTCGTGGGTATTTTCTTGGGTATTCTTTTCGGTAGTCTGCCGATTGCTTTCCCGGGTATTCCTACTCCGGTTAAACTTGGTTTGGCAGGTGGTCCGTTGATTGTATCCATCCTTATTGGACGCTTTGGCTATAAATTGAAGTTGGTTACATACACGACCATGAGTGCCAATTTGATGTTGCGTGAGATAGGTATTGCCCTATTCTTGGCCAGTGTAGGAGTTAAGGCCGGAGCCAATTTCGTTCAGACGGTGGTTGAAGGCGATGGTATGTTGTATGTAGGTTGTGGTTTCCTTATTACCGTTATTCCATTGTTGATTATGGGTATGGTCGCCCGTTTCTATTATAAAATCAATTACTTTAAGCTCATGGGCTTGATGGCGGGTAGTACGACCGATCCACCGGCATTGGCATACGCTAATCAGGTTACGGGTAGCAATGCTCCGGCGGTAGGCTATTCTACCGTTTATCCGGTAACAATGTTCCTCCGTATCTTGACGGCACAGTTATTGATATTGATTTTGGCCTCGTAAAATATTTGTATTATTAATTCCCCTCTTGAGAGGGGTAGGGGTGTGTGAGACACATACACTTGGTGTACTTTAACACACCCCCTTCCCCCTCTCAAGAGGGGGTGAAACTTTAAATAAACAGTAAAAATATGATTTCAGTAGATGGCTTGACCGTCGAGTTTGGCGGCACCACCTTGTTTAGTGACATATCCTTTCAAATCAATGAAAAAGACCGTATTGCCCTGATGGGGAAAAACGGTGCAGGTAAATCAACCTTGTTAAAAATCTTGGCAGGTGTTCGCCAGCCCACTCGTGGGAAGGTTACAGCTCCAAAAGATTGTGTAGTAGCTTATCTCCCTCAGCATTTGATGACAGAAGACGGTCGAACGGTGTTTGAGGAGGCTTCTCAAGCTTTCGCCCATCTTCATCAGATGGAGGCTGAAATCGAAGCCATCAATAAGGAACTCGCTGAACGTACCGACTATGAAAGTGATGAGTACATGGCTTTGATTGAAAAGGTTTCTACAATGAGTGAGAAATTTTATGCCATTGACTTGACACACTTTGAAGAAGATGTAGAAAAGGCATTGCTTGGTCTCGGTTTCTTGCGAGAAGATTTCAATAAACCGACCAGTGAATTTAGCGGCGGCTGGAGAATGCGTATTGAATTGGCCAAGCTGCTTCTTCAGAACCCGGATGTACTGTTGCTCGACGAGCCGACCAATCACCTGGATATTGAGTCCATCCAATGGTTGGAAGATTTCTTGATTAACAGCGCAAAGGCAGTCATTGTCATTAGCCACGACCGTAAGTTTGTGGATAGTATCACCACCCGTACCATCGAAGTGACGATGGGGCGTATCTATGACTATAAGGTAAACTACTCACAATATCTTGTTCTTCGCAAGGAACGTCGTGAACAGCAACAAAAGCAATACGAAGAACAGCAGAAGATGATTCAAGAAACGAAAGACTTTATCGAACGTTTCAAGGGTACGTATAGTAAGACATTGCAGGTGCAAAGTCGTGTGAAGATGTTGGAAAAACTGCAAATCATCGAAGTGGATGAAGAAGATACTTCGGCTTTGCGTTTGAAGTTCCCACCTTCGCCTCGAAGCGGCAACTATCCGGTTATTATGGATGGGGTAGGAAAGACTTATGGCGACCACGTGGTGTTTAAGAACGCTTCGTTGACCATTGAACGTGGAGACAAAGTTGCTTTCGTGGGAAAAAACGGCGAAGGGAAGTCTACGTTGGTTAAGTGTATCATGAACGAAATCGACCATGACGGTACGTTGACACTTGGACATAACGTGCAGATAGGTTATTTTGCACAGAATCAAGCATCGTTGTTGGATGGAAATCTGACCGTCTTCCAAACCATTGACGATGTGGCAAAGGGAGATATTCGCAATAAAATCCGCGATTTGCTTGGAGCCTTTATGTTCGGAAGCCCGGAAGCATCCATGAAGAAAGTCAAGGTGTTGAGTGGGGGAGAACGCACTCGTTTGGCCATGATCAAGCTTTTGTTGGAACCGGTCAATCTATTGATTTTGGACGAACCGACCAACCATTTGGATATGAAAACCAAAGACATCTTGAAACAAGCGTTGGTAGATTTTGACGGTACATTGATTGTGGTATCTCACGATCGTGATTTCTTGGATGGTTTGGTTACGAAAGTTTATGAGTTTGGCAACAAGAAAGTGAAGGAACACCTTTGCGGTATTTATGAATTCCTTGAAACCAAGAAGTTGGAAAGTCTGCAGGAATTGGAACGGAAGTAAGATTTAGAATCTGCTTTAAAATGTATAGGGGTGTGTGAAATACACCAACATGAAATGTATCCTTACCTATGTGCCTCTCACACACCCCTTAATCCCCTCTCAAGAGGGGAAATCAAACAGTTGAAATATCAATGACGTGCTTTTAAATACTCATAGAAAGCATATTGCGCCCGAATGGGTTCGGCTGTTTCGTCTCGCTTGTAAATGTTGTGCAGATTTTCATCCACCCAAACGGCTTTCTGATTATCTTTTAGTTGGATGTTTAGCATATCAATCATTTCCTGTTTTAGCTTTTCATCCAATAGCGGAGTTACGGCTTCTATTCGTCTGTAAAGGTTGCGTCTCATCCAATCGGGAGAGCCGATGTAAACCAACGATTGATCGCCATGATGAAAATACCACACCCTTGTATGTTCCAAAAAACCGTCCACAATGCGAGTGATACGAATGTTTTGGCTATAAGGTTGGTTGGGAATCAAACAACAGATACCGCGCACAATCAAATCAATCTTGACTCCGGCCTGACTTGCCCGATATAGTTCGTCAATCATTGCAGAGTCTTGTAAGGCATTCATCTTTAAAATCACGTAGCCGGTTCTTCCTGCCAATACTTCCTGTTTTTCTATCTCTAACAGTTCTTTCAAACGAGGCAGTAGGTTGAAACGGGGAACCAATAAATACTTGAAAGTGGCTTGTTTAGTATCCTGACGCAATACTTTAAATAAAGCATGTAGGTCATCGACGATTTCCGGTCGTGAAGTAAATAGAGCCGAATCAGCATATACCGTTGCCGTCTTTTCGTTAAAGTTACCTGTACTGATATAGGCATAGCTTGTCATCCGTTTTCCGGCTTTGTTTCTTCGTAAGACCAATGCTACTTTGGCATGTACTTTCAGCCCGGGGATACTATAAATAATGTTGATTCCTGACTTTTGCATCAATTCGGCCGTAGCCATGTTGTTTTCTTCATCGAATCTTGCTTTTAATTCAACGAATACGGTTACTTTCTTACCGTTTTGGGCAGCGGCAATCAGGGTGTTGATGACCTCTGAATGTTGAGCCACCCGATACTGGGTAATCATGATTTCTTCCGTAAGTTGGTCGTGTACAGCCTCGTAAAGAAAATGAATGAAATGGTCAAATGAATAATACGGGTAATGAAGAAGTAAATCATGCTTTCGTACATACTTCATAATGCCGCGTTTCATATCTAAGCAAGCAAGACGCATAGGTTCCAACTTCTTGGAATTACCTAAATGAAACGAAGGAAACTTTACCAAGTCTTCCAGATTGAGGTGTTTATCCCCGGGAATCAATTCGTCCGGATTGATTTCAAATGCGTCTGTCAAGTATTGCAAGAAGTCTTGCGGCATGTGGCGGTCATATACAAATCGGCAAACTGCGCCTATCTTGCGCTTTTTGACTTTGCTCTTTAGTTCCTCAACCATCATTTGGGGAGTTGATATATCGTCCACCATAATATCGGCATCTCTTGAAATCTTGCAACAATAGCTGCAATCCAATTCATATCCGGGAAACATGATACCAATGTTCGCTTTGATGATGTCCTCCATAAACATCAGATAACGATAACCGTCTTTAGGAGGAAGTTCCACAAAACGAGGCACTTTGCTATAAGGAAGCTTCATGATGTAGTATTCCGTAGCTCCGTTGTCTTTACGGATGACACGCGTACAAAGGTATAACCGATTGTCTCGTAAGAATACCTTTACTCGGTTCCGGCTGACAGGTACAGGTTGCAGGTACGGGAAGATTTCTTCTCGGAAATAGTTGGCTATGAAATCATGATGCCCTTCTTCCACTTCCAACTTTCGTTGATAAAAGATGATTCCATTCTTTCTCAAATCCGGTAAGATGATGTCCTGAAAAATGGTGATACGGTCTTCTAAATGCTTATTTACTTCTTCGCTGATTTGCGTGATGAGTTCTTTGGCTTCTTCGGAAGTCATTTCCTCACTGTACCCACCTCGGGCTACCGCCTTATGCTCGGCTACACGTACCTTATAATATTCTTCCAAGTTGGAAGAATAAATGGCGATGAAGTTTATACGTTCACGAAGAGGAACCGACCGGTCGGCAGCCTCTAACAGAACCCGATGATTAAATGACAACCAGCTAATATCTCGGTTGAAATAACGATATTTGTTTTCCATAATTCGCTTAGATTGCCCAAATATAACTATCTTTGTTGAACAAAACAAAACTTTTATGACAAGAATTGGAATACTATCAGATACGCATGGTTTCTGGGATGACCGTTATTTGAAACATTTTGAACAATGTGATGAGATATGGCATGCCGGAGATATTGGCTCTTGGGAGGTGGCAGAGAAGTTAGCGGCTTTTCGTCCGCTTCATGCTGTACATGGAAACATTGATGGGGGCGACGTTCGTCGGATGTACCCGGAATTAGACCGATTTACCATTGAAGGTACTGATGTGCTTATCAAGCATATTGGTGGATATCCGGGACGATACGATGCTTCTATTCGTCAGCGTTTGTTTGTTCGTCCACCTAAGTTGTTTGTCTGTGGTCATTCTCATATCCTGAAAGTCCAATTCGACAAGACCTTGAACATGCTTTACATCAATCCGGGAGCCGCCGGAATTTATGGCTTTCACAAAACACGTACCTTAGTTCGTTTTGCCATAGATAATGGAACGTTCAAGGATTTGGAAGTGATTGAATTGGCTGAAAAGTAGGAACAGCTTTTATCTTGATACAATATTTCGCTTTTATGAGATGATTTTTTATAGAAGCGTTTTAGGTTTCTTTGTACTTTTGTTATAATAATTAAATAAGCAAAAAGCTATGAGAAACAAGAAACTTTTATCATTGGCGATTAGTAATAGCACCGTTTCGCTATTGTTAATCTTTATCTTTAGTTGTCTTTGGGGTAGTTGTAGTTCTCCCTCTAATAAGGTGGTACTCTTAACTTCTGATTATATCCAGCAAGTGGAGATTGATTCTTTAAACCAAATCCTTCTAAATGACGGCAATCAAGTAACGATTATTCCCATTACGGCATTGGATGTAGCCGGATTGAATGGTATCAATACGGTTATTTATCATCGTTCGGATAGTAGCAAGATGGATGAGGCGGAATTGGATTTGAAAGATGTCTTGCTTCCTTTTGTAGAAAAGGGAGGAAGCCTTTTGTTGACAATGGAAGGGGTAAGATTACTCAATTCTTGGGGTATCGAGCCACAACCATTGGAGGTTGAATACCAGGATGCCAAAGATTATGGATTTGGACGGGCTGTAGGATTTCATGGTTATAGAGAACATCCCATTTATGAAGGTTTATTTGGGGGAGCTTACGTTTGGAAAGCTTGGGAAGACCATGAAGCCCGTACTTTAGGTTTTTCCGGCGAAAATGTACCTAAAGCGGATGGAGCAAAGGTATTAGGTATTAACTGGGCTTACATTCGTTATCATGAACATCGTAAGATCTTGTGGGAAACTCCTGTCGGACAAGGAAAAATATTGGCTGTAGGTGGATATTTGTATTTCTCTAAACCGAATGCCAATCGTTCAACATTGCTGATGTTTATCGACAATACTGTTGACTATTTGAATGGAAATAGAAAGTTTGAATCAAGAGAAAAAGCCTGGACCTTTGATACGGTGCAGACAGAAGAAATTACATTTCCTGATTTCAACATCACATTGAAAGAAGAAAAAGCTTGGTCTCCAGAAAAATCCAAGTTGGCGGGAGTACGGGAATCTAACAGACGTAACTTCTGGAATGTCGCAGGTCATCAAGTGCTTGTTGTGGGTAGAGAACAAGGCAATATCGAAGAAATATGGATTCATCCTATTATGGTATTAAGAGACCTTTCTGTCGGACTCAAATATAAGGATCAGGAAGAGTTGGTTTGGTTGGATAAGCAGACATCTACTATGACACGATGTCCTGACTATTTTGAAAGAAGCTATCCGTTGGCTAACGGAAAGTTCCAGGAAATTATTAATGCTTCACCGGAAGAACCGTTGATGACAATCAACTATCGTTGGGATGATCCAAACATTGAAAATGTATATGTTACTTATACAAGTAACTTACGTTTGATGTGGCCCTATTCGTTGAATGCAACGGGAACACTTTACTATGCAACCGATCAGGACGGTGCTGTAACTACTGTATTCGATCGTGCTAAAGAACTGAATCTGATGGCGGCGTTCGACAGAAAACCGGTGTCGTATCAAAATGGTATGTACGATTTCAAACATCGCGATGTTAATAACTTCACGCAAATTCCTGCTAAACATAAACAAGTGGCTTTCCTTTATACGTTTGATGCTACACCGGGTAAACTGAATTTCTATTTGAGTGGAGGAGAAAGTGGATTGAAATTGTCTGCCGACCTTTTGAATAAGACAATGGGCAATTCGCAGCAGGTATATGAAGAATCCAAACATTATTACCAAAATTTCGACCGCGATTTTTTGGCTATCGAAAGCAGTGATTCACTTTTCAACTTGGCCTATCAATGGGCATTGGTTTCTGTTGACAAGTTCTTCTGCCATACTCCTTCACTTGGTAAGTCTATGATGTCCGGCTATTGGGCTACTTCACGTGGCTGGAATGGAGGCCATGAGGTAAGTGGACGTCCGGGATATGCCTGGTATTTTGGACGAGATACAGAATTTACCGGGATTGCAATGACCGATTATGGAGACTATGAAAAGGTTAAGGATATTCTCGTTACTTTTGGGAAGTATCAAGATCCTGATGGTAAAGTATATCATGAGTTGACTACGAGTGGTTCGGCGCATTACGATGCTTCGGATGCAACTCCGCTTTACTTGGTTTTGGCTGGTGATTATTTGCGTAAGACCGGAGATGTTGAGTTTATTAAATCTCAATGGTCTCATATCAAGAAGGCTTTGTCGTTCTGTTATTCAACGGATACAGACAACGATGGATTGATTGAAAATACGAATGTAGGACATGGTTGGCAAGAAGGTTGGCAACTTTATGGCGCACATACTGAAGTGTACTTGGCAGCTGCTTGGGCGCAGGCTTTGAAAGAATGTGCTTATATGGCTGCTGCGGTGGGAGATACCGAGACCGAATTGCTTAGTCGGAAAGATACAAAGCATGTAACCCAACTTATCAACGAAAACTTCTGGAACGATTCGTTGCAATTCTTCAATCATGGTTTGATGAAAGACGGTTCTTATCAGGAGCATAAATGCGTATTGGGAGGAACACCGGTATTGTTTGGATTGACAACAAAAGAAAAGGCTTATCAGACAGCCAAAAACTTCTCCAATAAATATTATTCTACTGACTGGGGAATCCGTATGGTAGGCTATGACAGCCCATTCTTTGGTTTAGGTGGATATACATACGGAAATATTTGGCCGTTCCATACCGGATGTGCTACTTTGGCTGAATATCAGGCCGGACTTCGTTCCCAGGGATTTAGACATTCGTATGCTTCTTTGAAATTGTTTGATACTTGGGATTATGGTAATATTGCGGAAGTTATTTTGGGTAATAAACTAAGCTTTACCGGCATTTGTCCGCATCAACAATGGTCAAGTAGTATGAGCATTCGTCCTTTATATGAAGGTATGTTGGGCTTGAGAACTGATGCTCTCAAGGATAGCATGACTTTGACACCTGCTTTCCCTGTAGACTGGACGTTTGCCCATGTGAAGAATATTCGTATGGCTAACAAACGATTAGGTTTGAATTATGAAAGAACAGATAACCAATATCGCTATGTATTGACCAATGACGGTGCCCAACCTGTAAATCTGAACATGGGTATTGTATTGCCTTTGGCAACATCTGTTGAACAGGTTTGCATCAATGGAAAACCAATATCTTACGCAGTAACCCAAGATGTACAGAATGTATGTATTACTTTTGAACCGTTATTAGTAGATGGTAAGAAGGAAATAATCGTACAATATCAAGGAGGTATCGGAGTTTTGACTAATCTACCTCAACTTTATGATGGTATGCCGGACGAAGGATTAAGAATCGAGGGTGAGACATTCAATCCGGATACAAAGGTATATACGTTGGATTTGGCCGGTGCAAAAGGTAAATCGTACAATGTTGAGATTTTTGTTCCAACGGAAATTGCTGAAGTGAAGGGAGCTGCATTGGTTTCACAAAGAAAGAATCATGTAACTTACAAAGTTGATTTTCCGAACAACGGTAAGGAACCGTTCATAGACCAAAATATTGAGATTAGATTGAAATGACAATTAGTTAGGTAGTTAGGAGGTGTATTAGGTGCGGGTACTTTTTGTTGGCTAAAGGTACCCGCACTTTATACATTTTCTCTTTGGAGGACGAGGCAACGCACCAAAGAGAATTCCCCTTTTGTTCAAAGAGTTTTTTAC
>JAFTSK010000006.1 GCA_017467385.1 Bacteroidaceae bacterium | reverse complement strand
CCACTGTTTTTCAGTTAGGTTAGTTGGATAATTGCTCATAACTTATTTGTTTGCAACCTTAAAGTTACGAAAAATATTCCAATTAACCAACTGATTAACAGGTAAATATGGATAATTTAATCATTCCAAAACAGATTCTTATTATATGTCTTTGCAATACAAGGAAGACCCTATTTGGTTTGTAAGCCCCACCATTGTCCGACAAGGATTTATCAAGGATTTTGATCATAAAGTATATAATTCGGAAGCATTTAGAAAGAATCCGCAGATAAAAAGACACCATGTCAAATATCCTGCTGACAAATATGCCCCGGCTTGGAAAACAATAGAGTTTATGACCTTTGGCGCCATAGTAAAACTATACAAGTCAATCGATAACATAGATGACAAGAAAGCCATTTCCAAGTATTTCGGTGTGGGAAAAATTTCTGTGTTTGAAAGTTATATGGATGCCATTTATACACTGAGAAATAAATGTGCACATGGAGCTGCTTTGTTTGATTTGCAGCTTCCTAATGGTATCAGCGGTAAAGGCCCCAAACTAGAACTTGAAGGTAGTGATTATCAGAAATTAATAGGCGCATTGAAAGTTCTGAAATACATCTTGGGGAAAGTATCACAAAACAGAGCAAACGATTTGGAAAATGAACTGAATGCTCTTTATACCCGTTTCTTGACTGAGAGAAAAGAAGTGATTGAAATTCTTAAAAAATGCTCAGGAATTAAATTTTAGCGAAAGAAAATTTGTTGTATTGGACAAATGTCCATACCTTTGCATTCGGAATCGTGTAATTCACAGCCATAGTCGCAGTGTCTTGCACGTTAAATAGTACAAGAATCAAGCTCAAACCCTGTCGTTTGGGCTTGAATTTTTTTTCGCAACATTTTCCATACAATACTTAATAAATACTAAAAATAGCGCACGGAAGAATGACCGCTTTTGAAATACTTAATCCTTTTATAACTAGAGGGATAAGTGTTTTATAAGCGGTCATTCTTCCGTGCGTTCCTATTTCTGTGCGAATACCTTTGTACTGTCATTATTAAATAACAGACTCTATGAAAAGAGATCAGTACATTCCGCACGAAGTGAGTATGCGGAACACCTCGGAGGTAATGAACCTCATCGAAAAGGAAGGGATGGCAGGCTACGGCATCTATTGGGCATTGATGGAATACCTGCGTACACAGGACGACTATACGGGCGATGTCCGTATACTGAAAACCTTGGCACGACAGTTGAAGACTTCTGTTGAAAGGCAGGAAAGAATTCAACGAAGCATGTATCTGTGACATCTTTGAAACAGGCTGGTTCATTCCGCTTCAACTTTGCAAGGTCGGTTTCAGCCTCAGGAGAAAAGGTTATTTTGTACATCATCATAAAGCATTAAGCCAGGCGTTCATTTCGTCCGGGTGGGTAAATGTCTTTCCCTTTCCTTGGGCAATGCTTTCCTCCGCCTCGTCCAATTTCCTAAAGAATTCTTCCTTGCTCATCAACGTGGAGTCGGCTTTCCGCTGCTGTTCCTTTGCCAGCTTACGGAGGTATTTCGCAGCACGGGCAAGCATGTCCTCGCTTTCGGCAAGGATACTCAAACTATGGAAGATTTCGGCATTCATTTGTGATGTTGTCATAATCAATCGTCTTAGTTGGTTTGATGCAAAGATATACATAACTTTTAAAATGACAAAATAGGTACCATTAAATAATTATTAACCAGAGTGAAGCCAGGAATTCTAGACTAGGGCCGTTTCTCTTCCTCGCATTAACTCTAAAAATGAAAACATTCAGAGAAGAACTAATCGAAGTGAGAAACAAAATTGATGAACTCATCATGCAGTTGGGAACAGAAACGGAAGTAACATCCACTCCCGAAGAACCTTTGGAAAACATCATCTTCAACACCAGACTTTTCAATACTCCGGAAAAGTTGCTCATGCTGAAGCAGACTATTGGCAGTTTCATCTGCGAAAATCCGACAAAGGATGAGATGAAGATTGATGCAAAGAAGATGAACCAATTCTTCTGTCTCTACGCGGCCTTGTGGAGCCGACCGAATGTGTTGGCCAACGAATGTATGGCTGATTTTGTCCGGCAGATGGCACTTTGGTTTCCTCTGTGGAAAGCTGGCGGTGCTCTGCCCCGAAACGGACGGGCTGCAGGCCAAGCATCGCATCCGATATGTTCCCGAAGGCAAGAATCGGATGGAACAAGAAAGCGACATTATTGCCATTGAAACCGATATTTTTCTTCCGTTTGTCCATAAGGACAAGAGTTATTCTACACAAAAACTTTCCCGACTTATCAGCCTTGTTTATGAAATTGTAGGATTTTCTGCGATTGATGTTTTTCGAATTCTTAGTAACAAACGCTTCAGGAACCGTAAATCTTAATAAAGATTAAATAACGCGCACGGAGGATTGTCCACCTTTTTGGTATTTATGTTGTTTGGAATCAGCAGTATAGGTATTAAAAAGGTGGGTAAACTTCCGTGCGCTCCTATTTCTGTGGGAATATCTTTGTACTGTCATTATTAAATAACAGAATCTATGAAAAGAGACCAGTACATTCCGCACGAAGTAAGCATGCGGAGCACCAGTGAGGTGATGAACCTTATCGAGAACGAAGGGATGGCAGGCTACGGCATCTATTGGGCGTTGATGGAATACCTGCGTACACAGGACGACTATACGGGCGATGTCCGTATACTGAAAACCTTGGCACGACAGTTGAAGACTTCTGTTGAAAGGCTGGAAAGAATCCTGAACGATTATGGGCTTTTCGAATGGGCTGACAATACGTTTTTGTCAAGAAAACTAAACTCAGCCATGAAGCCATTGGAGAACAAACGTAAAGCGATGGAAGCACGGTCGTGCAATGACCATGCGACGACCGTTCAACGAAATGCCCGTAATTCGCTGAATGTCAATAATGTTGTTTCCCTAAGTAAAGTAAAGGAAAGTAAAGAAGAGAATACTCCTTCTATATCTTCCTCAGCAGCAGAAGCAGCAGCAGAAAGTAAACCTGTCAAGTATGTCCCTGCCTGGGAGCAATACGTTGATTCGCTTCAGCAAGACGAGCAATGGAAGGAGCTGATGGCTATGCGGTCGGGACTGAAACAACAGTTTTATACGTTCTTTCCCCAGATAGTGGAGAACTTCAAACGTCACGTGCGGATGTTGGGTAACGAAGGACGTATCCTCTCGCCCAGTGATGCCAAGCAT
>JAFTSK010000053.1 GCA_017467385.1 Bacteroidaceae bacterium | reverse complement strand
ACAGCTCGTTGCTCCGGAAGAAAGTCGTTTCTTTCAGTGGGGAAAACCGTTTGTCCAGCTGGAAACGACACGAGGTTGCTTCAATACGTGTGCCTTTTGTGTGAGTGGGGGAGAAAAGCCGGTGCGTACTTTGCCTATCGAGGTTATCCAAAAGAGACTTCAACGGATTCATCAACAGGGAATTAAGGATGTACGTGTACTCGACCGCACGTTCAATTTCAACCCTCGCAGAGCCAAAGAATTGCTTCGCTTGTTCTTGGAGTTCTATCCCCATATTCGCTTTCACTTGGAAATTCATCCGGCTTTGCTGACGGAAGAACTGAAAGCCGAGTTGCAACAACTCCCGAAGGGGTTGCTTCATTTGGAAGCGGGAATACAGAGCTTGCGCGAACCCGTCTTGCAACAAAGTCAACGCTTGGGGAAGCTCTCCGATGCGTTGGAAGGGTTGGAATTCCTTTGTTCGTTGCAGAATATGGAAACCCATGCCGACCTTATCGCCGGGCTTCCGTTGTATCGGTTGGATGAAATCTTTGAAGATGTCCGTACTTTGGCCGGTTATCAGGCCGGAGAGATTCAGCTGGAATCCTTGAAATTACTTCCGGGAACAGAGATGCGTCGAAGAGCCGGAGAGTGGGGCATCTGTTATTCGCCTTTGCCACCTTACGAGGTGTTGCGTACTCCGGCTATCAATCCGAACGAACTTCAGGTGGCTCGACTCCTTTCCCGTTTGCTTGATGCTTTCTACAATACTCCGGCTTGGCAGGAGCTGACTCGGACGTTGATATTGGACGATCCCGAGTTCTTGTATCGCTTCCTGGACCATCTGATTGAAGCCGATTTGATAGACCAACCGATGAGCTTGGAAAGGAGAGGATTGGTGCTTTACGAGTTCTGTAAGAAGCATTATCCCGCTTATCGGACACAGGCCAGTGTCGCTTGGATAGAGGCCGGTATGTCTTTGAAGAAACAACCGGCCGAACGGGTGAGAACCAAGCATCAAGTTCCCCCAACGGCATGGGAAGTGGTGTACGGAACTTATCGCGAAGGGTTGCGTCTTTGCTTCCTTCCGACAGATGAGGCCGGAGAACATGGCTTCTGGTTCGGCTTCGAGACAGAGATACAGAAAATAACACCGGTGTTTAAAGCTAAATCATAATATCATGACATCCATTATTGAAATCAACACGTATTCAGAGGTGTATCACGAAGCCATGCAACGCTTCCTGAACCAGTTGACTACCCAACCAATGACTTTGACCAAAGACATGTTTTGTCAGTTGTTGGCTTCCGAAAACAGCCATTTGTTCTTTTTGATGCACGATGGTCAGGTAGCCGGTATGTTGACGGTAGGCATTTATTACAGTCCTACGGGTGGTAAGGCGTGGATAGAAGACGTGGTAGTAGACGAACGTTTTCGCGGACAAGGACTTAGCAAACGGTTGGTGGCTCATGCCATTGATTTTGTAAAGGAGCAACAAATCCCGTTGTTGATGCTTACTTCCAATCCGAAGCGAGTCGCGGCCAACAAGCTCTATCAGGCAATGGGTTTTGAACGAAAAGAGACGAATGTTTATCGGATGAAGTTGCAGGATAAAGGCGGGCAAAGTTGGTTTGAGTTTGGAGGTTGACTGGATGAAATGAAGGTGAACTGAACCATGAGCATAGGAAGCATTGTTTGTGCTTATGTGGTTGTATATTAGTTTGTTAGGTGAATGTGAAGGCTCGCCTTTTTCGTCGTTTATGGTTCAAGGTTCAAAATGCGCCTTCTACACCTAAATACAGGGGCTTTTTCAGAGATTGTTTGGATTTTCCTAATTCCCCTCTTGAGAGGGGATTAAGGGGTGTGTGAAATGCATACAGAGGGTTGCATTTTTACACTTGATGTATATACTGCCTATCCTCAAATACACATCTTGAGTTTTCTTTCTGATTTTCCCAAAAGACAGAAAACTCAAACATAGTTGATGTTCCTTTTTTACTCGATTCCTTTGATTGTGTGAAATACTTAATAAGTTGATTGCCAGTTAATAATCG
Source organism: Bacteroidaceae bacterium (assembly GCA_017467385.1). GTDB lineage: Bacteria > Bacteroidota > Bacteroidia > Bacteroidales > Bacteroidaceae > Phocaeicola. The sequence continues at coordinate 3,461 of JAFTSK010000053.1, read as the reverse complement.
TCTGCTTGCTACTGCCTGTAAACGAGAAAAAGAACAAAAAGTGCAGAAAAAAAGGTGCAGAGGCTCAAAGTTGAGCCTTGACCCCTAAACGCTAATGAAAATGAACCTAAAGCAAGGGCTGAAAGCCCGCTTATTCATTAGCCCAGGGCATCGCCCTGGGGAAAAGCGAGTAGAAAAGGTTGCGCTGAAAGTGCAACACAACTTGCAGTTCTGCACTTTCAGCGCAGTGCTGAATGGCACCGACAATACCCAGGGCGATGCCCTGGGCTATCGAGAGGACGGGCTTTCAGCCCTTAGACTACTTGCTAAACTTAGAGATTGTTTGGATTTTCCAAATTCCCCTCTTGAGAGGGGATTAAGGGGTGTGTGAGACACATATAGGTGGGGATACATTCATTGTTGCTGTATTTCACACACCCCCCTTCCCCCTCTCAGGAGGGGGAGATAACTATTTCAAAACAGCTTCTTAAGGAAAAAAACTCTTTGAAGAACAAAGCAGTTCTCTTTGGAGAACGAGCCTGTTCTCCAAAGAGAACTAACTTGTCTAAACCATAAAAAAAGACGGATGCTTTTTACACATCCGCCTCAATTATTAACAAAAGATCTATAGAAATGATTAAGAGATTGTTTGGATTTCCCAATTCCCCTCTTGAGAGGGGATTAAGGGGTGTGTGAGACACATACAGGTGGGGATACATTCATTGTTGATGTATTTCACACACCCCCTTCCCCCCTCTCAAGAGGGGGGGATAACTATTTCAAAACAGCTTCTAAAACATATAGGCTACACCAATATTAAATACAGCCTGGTCGAAATCCTTAACCAACTGATACTTCAACTCAAAGTTGATTAACCATTCATCGGCAATGTCAAATTCGGCACCGGCACCTAAGTTTACGCCAAACTTGTCTTGGGTAAGATCCCAACCTTCACTTGCCGCTGAATCCCAACTCCAACGAGTATAAGTCAGACCGGCCAAAGGATACACACGTACATTGCTATCGAGTGGCAACAAATAATGAGCATTGAAGTTGATGTCGAACATGTCGAGATTGTCCTTTTCAAAGAAATAGTTGATAGACGGCTCGAAACGGATGGCATCGGTAATGTTGTTTTGGTATTTGATACCCAAACCGACAGACTTGATTTCTGTGCCGTATGCTAAATGGACACCTACTGTCTGGATACCCTTCTGTGCCAATGCGCTACTCATGACGAAGAACATCATCCCGATTAATACGATTAACTTTTTCATAAATACAGTTTTTAAATAGTTAATAATAGTTTTTATTTCTCTTTTGTGTTATCTTCTTCCTTAAACCAAGAGGCATACATCAAGTAGCCGTTGGCTATCTTTTTGTTAAGCTCTTTGCTTTGTTCCTCCGGGATGCGCTTCACGAACTTGGCCGGAACGCCTGCCCAAAGGGTGTTAGGCTCAATGACGGTGTTGCTCAGCACCAATGCACCGGCTGCAACGATGGCTCCTTCGCCTACTACTGCATGGTCGAGTAGGGTAGAACCCATGCCAATCAACGCCCCATCCTTGACGGTAGCTCCATGAATCGTTACGTTGTGTCCTACCGATACATCGTTGCCGATGACTACCACCGACTTCTGATACAACGTATGCAATACCGTACCGTCCTGAATGTTCACTCGGTCGCCTATGCGGATGGAGTTCACATCGCCCCGTAAGACCGCATTGAACCAAATGCTACAATCATCGCCCATCTCCACATCGCCAATGATGGTGGCATTTTCGGCAAGGTAGCAATTTTTTCCCAATTTAGGCGTAAAACCTCTGACTGATTTGATGAGTGCCATGTCTTTTTAACGTTTTATAGGGGTTGTTGCTTCTTTTAACCAAGTTTGTTCGTTTTCGTTCAGCATCGGGCAGAGACGGTCGTACACCAACTGATGATACTCGTTCAGCCATTGCAATTCCTCGTCGCTTAACAATCCGACCACGATGGCTTCCTTGTCGATAGGACATAAGGTAAGCGGCTCAAATTTATAGAACTTGCCGAACTCAGTTTCTTGCGCCGGCACAATGACCAACGTGTTTTCGGTGCGGATACCATGACGGCCGGCCTTGTAGATGCCCGGTTCGTCTGTCAAGGTCATTCCCGGTTCCAACAAGGTAGGTACATGATTCATACGCACCTGATGAGGCCCTTCATGCACGCAAAGGAACTGACCAACGCCATGTCCGGTGCCATGCAGGTAGTTGATTCCGGCCTTCCACATGGCGATGCGTGCCAAAACATCCAACTGAGTGCCACACGTGCCGGCCGGGAATTGGGCATTCTGTAATTGCAGATGGCCTTTCAAAACCAATGTGTAGTCGGTCTTTTCTTCCTCGGTAAGCGGTCCCAAGACGATGGTGCGGGTGATGTCTGTGGTGCCGTCCAAGTATTGCGCCCCGCTATCCAAGAGCAACATCCCCTCCGGTTTCAAGGGGGCGTTGGTCTCTGTGGTGGCTTCGTAGTGTACGATGGCGGCATGTTCTTTGTATCCGGCAATCGTGTCGAAGCTGATTCCCTTGAACAACGGTTGTTCGGCTCTCAGCTCGTACAACTTCTTTTCTACACTCAACTCGGATTCGCTTCCGGTCTTGACGGCTTCTTTCAGCCAGCGAAGGAATTTTACCATCGCTACGCCGTCTCGTTCCATTGCCTTGCGGAAACCGGCTACTTCGGTCGGATTCTTGCGTGCCTTCATCAAGGCCACCGGCGAAGGAGCCACGATGACGTTCGTTTGTTGGGAAGCCAATGTGTAAAGGGCTTCGTTGGCCTGAGGAGCAATTTGCAAAAGCCCTTCAGCTTTGGTTGAAAAGCTCAGCAGGTCTTCGGAAAAGCTCTGGTAACTTTTGACGGCTACGTGGTGGCTCTTCAAGTAGGCTCGAACTTCATCGGTAATCTTCTCCTCTAATATATATAAGGTATGACCGGCTTCGGATAGAAGCAAGTAAGAGATGAAAAGCGGGTTGCAATGCACATCGTCTCCGCGCAAGTTAAGCGTCCAGGCGATTTCGTCCAACGACGAGAGGATGATGGCAGAAGCTCCGTTGGCTTGGATGGCTTCTTGGATGTCCTTGATTTTGTCGGTGCAAGAAACACCCGCATATTCCAGCCCCTGAATGAACACCGGAGATTGTGGCAAGCTCGGCCGATTCTCCCAGATTTGTTCAAACGGATCTTCGGTCAAAACCAACGACAGGCCGTGCTTCTTCAACTCTTTCCGAAGTCCGTCAGCTTCCTGCATACTGTTTACCCAACCGTCGATGCCTACTTTTTTACCTTTATTTAATATACTGCCCAACCATTCGGGGATGGAAAGCGTTTCAGGAAGACGATCCTTGAAAAGACGGATTTCCGTTTCCTTCAGTTGTTCTTCGGCCTGAATGAAATAACGCGAGTCAGTCCATAAACCGGCGGCTTCCTGTGTGATGACCACTGTT
>JAFTSK010000052.1 GCA_017467385.1 Bacteroidaceae bacterium | reverse complement strand
GATGTCAATGAACGAGTGGCGGTTGGCCAACTGTTCGATGGCATACTTATGGTCTGCCAACGGATAGTCGCGCATGTTTCCGTAACCCCAGTTGTGATACCACTTGGAACGACTTGGATGACCGCCACGCTGTCCGACAGTAATTACAATGAAGCCGGCTTGTGCCAAACGATCGGTACGAGGAGTCATACGCGTAAACGGATAGACAGTAGATTCTGTCTGTGGGCCTGGATAAACATAATCCACAATCGGATACACCTTTGTAGAGTCAAAGTTAAACGGCTTGTACATCACACCATACAAATCGGTTACACCGTCGGCCGCCTTGACCGTAAAGAGTTCCGGGAACTTATAACCGTTGGCAAACAACTGTGAGAAGTCGCTTTCCTGAAGGTCCATTACTTTGTTACCGTTGTTGTCGAGCAATACAGTCGTCGGAATTGTATTCACACGTGAATAGTTGTCTACGATGAAACGGGCATCATCATCCACCTCTGTACGATGGAAGAAATCGCCTTGAGTCAACTGCTTCAAACCTGTACCGTCTGCATTCACTCGATACAAATGTTCGTAATACGGGTTTTCGCCCTTGTTCTTGCCGTTGGCTGTAAAGTAAATCACGCGAGCTTTTTCGTCTACCTTCAAGATTTCTTCCACGTGCCAAGCACCCTTAGTGATACGGTTCTTCAAGTTACCCTTATCATCATATAAATAAAGGTGCGCCCAACCGTCGCGTTCACTCCATTGAATCAACTCCTTACCCCCGTTCAATGTCTTCAAGTTACGAGTTTCCTGATAAGTATTCATGCGTTCCTTGATAATCGGCACAATGCTGTCCTGACCGACGGTGTACGAACAAACGTCGATACGATACAAGTCGCGGCTACTACGAGTCAGGTAGAAGCGATTGTTATCGCCCTGCCAAATCATCGGCTGGTCTTCCATGTCGCGTTGCTTCTGCTGATAAGGCTTGTACTGAACACCCAATGTCTGGTCTTTATAAGCAGCTGTCTGAATTTCCTTGCGGGTATTGTTCTGCATGTCGAACAAATAGAGGTGCTGTATCGGAGCTTCCTTTTCGCCCGGCATCTGATATTTGTAAGTTTCCAATGTAGGACGTGGCTGTGCCATCACGTTGATTACCCACAACGGCTTTACAGCACGAGTATCCGAGACGGTCATCACAAAATGACGGGAGTCGGGCGACCAGGCACCCCATACGCGACGACGCTTGCCATTGCACAGCGTATCTGTATTCAATGTGCTGTAAGGGATACCGTATCCAAAGCCTTCCACACCGTCGGTAGTCAACTGGATTTCCACAATCGTAGAGTCCTTTTCGTCTTTCTTTGCCTTCAAATAGTCTTCATAGCTCATGCGATAAAGGTTCAAGTCCTTAGCAAAGACAACCGTTTTCTTGTCCGGAGAGATAGAACCCCATGACAAACGCTTCGGTTCTTCTTCCTGGTCTTTCAAGTGAGTAAGCTTGCGGGTAGGATAGTCATAAGAAAAATAGAACACTTCCTTTTTAGCTTTTCCCTTACCCTTCTTCTTGTCGTCCTTCTTCGGCTTGGCATCGCGGGTAGAAGTTACCTCGAACGTAAAAGTACGTCCGTCTTCCTTTGCTTTCAACTTTCGGATAGGCAACTGGCGAGCTTCAAACGGATCTTGCACGATTTCAGTCAGTTGTGCCGCCATTTCTTCGCGGTCGAAAAGCAAATTCTTGGTGCGTGCGGTCGGATTTACCAAATACCAGAACGTACCTTCACTGGTCTTGTACTCATACCAGAAGCTGTTTCCTTGCTGGAACCAATGCGGATCGACCGTTGTAGAGAACAACATCGTCCGCAACTTGTCTTGCGTAAACTTCTCGGCCTGAAGATATTCAGGCAATCTCTCCTGGGCTTTCAGAACGGTAGAGGTTCCCAACAAACCGGCCACCGTCAAAGCCATCATAAACATTCTTTTCATCTTCCTTGATTATTAAAGTATTTCCAATGGCGACAAATGTACAAAAAAATCCACCATTTTACCAACATTCCTTAGAATCTGTTTAAAAATGTATATCCCCCCTCTTGAGACTACTCTTTCTACACATCTTGTTAAAACCAGCATTGTCATTCAGAACGAAACGTAGTGGAGTGAAGAATCTCGGTAACACCCACTTTATGCTACCGAGATTCTTCCTCCCTTCGGTCGTCTGAATGACAACTTTGTGTCAACATGTATATCATTCCATAAACGAAAGCATACTACCCAACAGTCTCTCGCACGAGTTGTGAGAATAGTTAATCTGCTTGAAAAGATTCTTTATTCAAGCGAATCAATCAGCTTGCAATAGATGTCGTTCTGCTTAAGTATTTCAGGAACACCGATGAGAATCAAACGTTTACGGGCGCGAGTTAAAGCCACATTCAGCTTGCGGTCTATTTGGACACCGTTTTCTTCCGTCAGGTTGGGTAAGAACTTTAATTGATGACGATGATTCACGCAGAACGAATAGATAATCACCTCCCGTTCGCTTCCCTGATAACGTTCCACCGTATCGACAGAGACATTCATTAAGTCCGGAATGTTTTTCTGCTGTAACTCTTTACGTATCAATGCAATCTGACTACGATAAGGCGTAATGATACCCAATGTATGCTGGGCATCGAACGTCTCGGGCGACTCCTGCCAGATTTGTTCGGCATAGTCGGCTACCATGCGTGCCTCACAACGATTGGTTTTTCCCGTCAAACTGTCTTTGTCGCGAGTCGAAGGAAGAAAAACAACGGGAACTTGTATGTCCTCCAACTGATGTGGTAAGCCCACCGGTTCCAACTTACCTGCATAAAAAGCTGCATTGGGGAAGGAAGCCACTCCGGGATGCATTCTTCCCTGCCGACAAAGCATATCCAAAGCCAAAGCGTTCTGCTCTGCCAAGTGTCGACGATAGAGACGTTCAAACAACGAGTCTTTCAGGTTGTAAAGTCCGATGGAACGCAAGGCTTCATCGTGTACTTCCGATTCCTCCGAACTTTGTAACACTACCGCCGGAAGTTGCTTATGGTCGCCTATCAGGATGAACTTGCCCACAGCATTCCGTCCGTCTGCCGACTTCGCACTTAACGTCCATAACAACTGAGGTTCCAAGATTTGGGTAGCCTCATCGACAATCGCCACATCAAAATGTTTCAACTTGAACAATTCGGTCTTAGAAGAAATCGAAGCGACTGTACCCACATATATCCGAGATTCCTCCATACGACGAAGCACCTCTCTCCGATTCGTACAAGTTTCCAGCACGTTCTCTACCAATCGAGGACGGTATCTTTCATCGCACGAAAGTTCACTACCCACCCGAATGTAGTTGACAGGGGGTTCAATGGCTTCCAACGAAGCACAAATTTCGTCCACCGCCCGATTGGTATAAGCCAACAAAAGGATTTGGGTTTCCGGTTGCTCATAAAACTTTTCCACCATTCGCCGAAGTGCCTTAGAGGTCTTTCCGGTTCCCGGCGGACCTACCAACAAGAAATAGTCATTGGCCGCCAAAGCCTTCGTAGCCACACGTTCAAAATCGTCGATGAAATGGGCGTTTTTGGAGATGACAGGTTCATTAAAGGAAGGTTCTCTACGACCTAACAAAAGTTCTCTGCGTTCTTGATTGGCTTCCATAAAAGCCGAGAGTCCCAAGTACATGCTTCGGAACGTAGTGTCCATGAAATCATGTTCGATGGCATACAGACTATCACTCGGGAAGACGGACAAGTTGCGCTGAGAAGCTCTCAAGCGCACACACACCTCCGTAGCCGTCAGCCATTCGATGTTTCCTTTGAAAACCAATTTATTGGTTACATTGTCTTCCAACCGGTTTCGTTCATACAGCAAGACGACATCCCCTTTCCGGAAATTAGGAAGGAAAGAATCGCCAAGCGAAGGAATCCGCAAAGTGATGGTAGCCTTATGAAGCCTTGAAGCCATATTCTCAACGATTCGCAAATCATAAAGAATCTCTCCGGCTTCCAGCTTCTCGTCCAATGTGCTAAGCCACAGAGAAGCCGCCCCGGTTTTGGACTCACTATCCACATCTCCGGATTTGGAAGTATAAAGTTCCTTCGTAATGAAATTATAAAGAGTATAGAAATAAGCCTTACTGATTGCATCCAAAGCCGACAAACGTTCTTGAAAGCGGACTATCCCGGGTTTGAGGTATTGTTCCCAAAACCGTCCTCTAAGTCCTTTTTGGTTCAATGTAACCGGATGAATCTGCGCCAATAATTGTTCGGTAAAAGAAGGATGGTTGTGTAACTGCACTCCATACTCAGCGGCCACAATCTGATTCCGCAAAGCGATAATTCTTCGGACTTGCGCCCAAGAAGTACGGGCAGGATAAAGTAAAGGATAGCGAGTATAGAGTAAATAAGGATGTTGGTTTCGCCGGTCAATCCCCATACTAAACTCCAAAACAGCCATATAAAGCAACATCTGTACCCGATTGTTCTCTTTGGGTTCAATCTTGCCTTTCAACGAATATTCGTCTGCCTTTCCCGATTTCATTTCGATAAAGCTACTCATATCCCGTTGCATATAGTCCAAACGCCCTTGAATCCCCAATGCTTCACAAATGTAGGAAGGTTCCAACAAAGCGTCCGACTTGTCCAAATTATACCCGGGTTCCGAAAAAGTATGCTGTACCGTCTGTCGGATATGTTCAAAATGTTTCCGACAATCGGCAAAGAACTCTTTTTCCTTAGCGGCATCCTTCAAGTCTTCACAAACCGCCAACTCTATTGGATATTGTTTAAAAGCCTTTTGCATGCAAGCCACATAATCCGGTTCTTCCTCGCCGGCATGAATCCATTCGTCCAAAAATAGATTGGCGATATTACCCAGTAACAAAGGACGGGCATTTTCAATCGGCACCAACCGACTCATGAAATAATTGGCCGGATGACTTCCATAATCCCGATAACATTCGGCCAACGAACTGATATCCATTAAATAGTCCGGTTCCAATACAATGAAAGAAGGAGTATAAGTACCGTCCTCGTTTACTTTCACATCCAACAGATTCAGTTGGGCATGTTGCCAGAAGTCGGTAATACAAGTCGTAAATGCGTCATTTACTCCAAGCACATTGTATCTTACCTTCCAATACTCCTCTGAAACTTCATCCACCGGAGAAACATACAAGAACTGTTCGTCCGCATACTCAAAGCAAACGCGGACACGTCTAAGAAGTGCATTTTTCTCCCTTTTCATCGAAGAAATGGAAGTTTTGTCCGGTAAGATTTCAGCCAATTCCTTCGGTAAAGCGCATTTACTGATCAAGGCGTAAACATCCGCAACCGAACGAACATCACGCAAAAATTCCTCGACTATAGGAGTCTTTCGTTTATTCAGAACATCATTGGAAGTCAAACGAAAGGTATGCAAGGCATTCTTCTCCCGCACACCGATACCGTATTGCGTACATAGGTAATTGATACGAGCCGCCAAATCCGTAGCCTGTAAACCAACGTTCTGTATTCCTTCCCGTACCAAGCGTTCCAGCAAGTCCCGCAAGTTACGGTATTTATGGGATAAAGAATGTTCCTTATCCAAACAAAGAGACCACAGTTCTACATAAACTTCCCTTGCTTCTTCCGTCATCCTCAATTCTGAAAATAAATACGTTTCACTCGGGTAGAGACACTGGTCAATATTTCATAAGGTATCGTTCCTAATACGTCCGACAACACAGTAACCGGCAACTCATCGCCAAAGATAATTACCTTATCCCCTTCTTTACAATCAATGTCTGTAACATCAATCATACATACATCCATGCAAATATTGCCCACGTAAGGAGCCTTTTGACCATTCACCAAACAATAAGCATTCCCATTTCCCAAACGTCTGTTCAAACCGTCTGCATATCCAATAGGGATAGATGCGATACGCGAATCTCGGTTCAAGCGTCCTTTGCGACTATATCCAACGGTTTCTTCCTGAGGTACTTCATGAATTTGCAAAATCGTTGTCTTCAATGTGCTGACATTATGAAGGATTCGATTGGTATAGGGATCAATGCCATACAAGCCCAAGCCCAAACGAACCATATCAAACTGGGCTCCCGGATAACGTTCGATGCCCGCCGTATTACAGATATGGCGCAATATCTTATGAGGGTAAGAGGCTTGAAGCGCTTCCGAAGCTTTCTCAAACGTTTCTATCTGAGTACGAGTAAAAGAGTCAAATTGCGAGCTATCACTTCCCACTAAATGAGAGAATACCGAACGAGGAATTACTGCCGTCTGTCGTTTCAAACAACGAACCAACTCCGGTATATCCGATGGTGCAAAGCCCAAGCGATGCATTCCTGTATCCAATTTAATGTGAATAGGAAAGTTCGTGATTCCTTCCTTTTCGGCAGCCTTTACCAATTCCTTCAACAGTCCAAAGCTATATACTTCCGGTTCCAACTTATAATCAAACATGGTTTTGAAAGCCGTTTGTTCCGGATTCATAATGATGATAGAGCTGGTAATACCCGCTTTACGAAGTTCGGAGCCTTCATCTGCTACCGCCACCGCCAAATAATCTACCCGATGGTCTTGTAATGTCTTAGCAATTTCATAAGCTCCGGCTCCATAAGCAGAAGCCTTGACCATACAAACCATCTTCGTTTCAGGTTTTAACTTTCCTCGATAATAGTTCAAGTTATCAACTATGGCGTTCAGGTTGATTTCCAAGATAGTTTCATGTACCTTTAATTCCAACTGTTCGGAAACATCGTCAAAATGAAAACTTCTGGAGCCTTTGATCAATATCACTTCATTCTTAAAGTTCATCATCAGTTCAGAAGCCAATAGCTCCTCGGTAGTACGGAAGAAATATTTTTCTATTTCAAAACGGTAGGCCGCCGAACGGATTTCTTCCCCTACTCCTATTATCTTCTCTATACCTCGTGTATGTACCAATTCAGCCACCTGTCTGTAAAGCAGTTTGCTGGTTTGTCCTGTTTCCAACATATCCGAAAGAATCAAAGTACGCTTTCTTCCTTTATCTTCCGAACGACGAGACATAAAATCCAATGCAATATCCAAAGAAGCCAAATCAGAGTTATAACTATCATTAATGACAATACAACCGTTCTTTCCTTCTTTCACTTCCAGGCGCATGGCTATTTGTTCCAGACGCGCCATTCTTTCTGTTATCTTTTCTGCCGGAAGCATCATATAAAGTGCCACCGCCAAACAATGCAAGGAGTTTTCAATAGAAGCATCATCTATAAAAGGAATGGTATAAGCATTAGGCATTCCCAAATAGCGGTAACGGATAGTCGTTGTTTTTTCTCCTTTTTCTACTGCCTCAATAAACAAAGGACGTTCCTTGTCCTTTCGAGACCAAGCAATCTCCCGAGACGAGAACAAAGATTTAGCAACACAACTGCTTATCAACGGATTGTCGCCATCATACACCACCACATCGCAATCTTTGAACAAAGTCAGCTTCTCCATACACTTATCCTGCAAAGAGAAGAAGTTTTCTTGATGCGCCCCTCCAATGTTTGTCAAGATACCAATCGAAGGACGGATGATGTTTTGCAAGGCTTCCATTTCTCCCATTTCGGAAATTCCCGCTTCAAAAATAGCCAGTTCGGTCTTTTCGTTCATCAACCAGACAGACAAAGGAACACCGATTTGTGAGTTATAGCTACGGGGCGAACGAGTTATAATCCGTTCCGGACTTAACAATTGGTACAGCCATTCCTTCACAATGGTTTTGCCATTACTACCTGTAATCCCAATTACCGGAACATCGAACTGTTCCCGATGTTTTTCAGCCAGACGTTGTAATCCTTTCAACGGATTGTTCAACTGTAAGAAGTTGGCTTCTGCATAATCGTCCAACTCTTGCGGCAGTTCACTTACGACAAAGTTTCTAACCCCTCGTTCATACAAGTCCGCTATGTATTTATGCCCATCATTTCGTTTTGTCTTCAAAGCGAAAAACAATGTTTCTTCTGCGAAACACAATGAACGGCTATCCGTTAAAATCCAATCAATATTTGCTTCACGAGAGCCTATTCTTTTGGCACCCAAGCAATTTGCTATTACTTCAATCGATACAGACATTGTTCTAATTCTTTTTGTACTTCAAAGTACGGGAACTTTTCTTTAATTCGGTTTATCTTTAACACTATTTGAGATAAAAAATTCCGATAAGCTTCCGTTTCACTATTAAAAGGTTTATGTTCAAGTCCTTTCCGGATACTCTCCCATTCTTTCATGACAGCGCACGTGGTTTCACTGAAATAAGCATCCGAAAAACATTTCCATATATATTTAATTGCCAGAGGAGAAGGATGAACCATATCTTCTGCATAGAAACGATAATCCCGAAGTTCATCCAACATTATTTCATAAGAAGGGAAATAATAACAATTATCCCATCTTTCACAAAGTTCATTTACAGCCAGCAACAAAGTAGACTTACTTAGTTGATTACCATGCATGCCGTCTTTTACATGCCGGATAGGACTTACCGTAAAAAGGAGTTTTACATGAGGATTTACCTGATACAATTGTTCCAGCAGCTTATTCCATGTCTGAACAACATCGCTTACTGTCAACAACTTGCGAGCAAACAAACGGTCGGGTTGTTTATGACAGTTTCCTACAATTTCTCCTGTTTCTTGAAGAGTATAGACATAAGCTGTTCCCCAAGTAATGAACAACCAATCTACATGTTTCAATGTCGAGACGGCTCGTTCCAAGCGTGCATTAATGCCCGACAAACATTCCTCGGCTACGATATGGGAAAACGCAGAATGATGCATCCAACTATGCCATGCTCCATTGGCTTCAAACAAATCCGAAGCAGTATAATGTTTTCCTTCAATGAGCTGTTGTAAAGCCTTTGAAATAGACAAAGGATTATACAAAACCCCAAAAGGATTCACGTCGCATTGAAACTTATTTTCAAGCAACATATTTCCAATATTTTCAGCGAAACAGGAACCAAATAGCATAATACTTTCCGAATGTTGTATTTCTGTCCCCTTTTCCGGTAGTTTCACTTGCGTTCTGAAATCCATTTTTTTCAATCCTTTTCAAAAATTAAGGGCAAATTTAAGCATTATACATATAAAAGTGCTATTTTTGCGTAACATTTATCACTTTGAATACGAGAAATGGAACAGGATGCTTCATACAAATTGCTGAAAAACATAAATACCCCGGACGACTTGCGAAAGCTTAAACCTGAACAGTTATCCGAAGTATGTACAGAACTAAGGCAAAAGATTATTGATGAACTATCATGTAACCCCGGTCATTTCGGTTCCAGTTTAGGAGTCGTCGAGTTGACCGTTGCTTTACATTATGTATTCAACACCCCTTACGACCGTATTGTATGGGATGTTGGACACCAAGCATACGGCCATAAGATTCTGACCGGCCGACGGGATGCTTTCCATACCAATCGTAAACTTAACGGTATCCGTCCTTTTCCTTCTCCAAAAGAAAGTGAATACGACACGTTTACCTGCGGCCATGCTTCCAATTCCATTTCTGCCGCATTGGGAATGGCTGTTGCAGCCAAACGGAATGGGGAATCCAACCGTCATGTAGTGGCTGTCATTGGAGACGGTTCCATGAGTGGCGGACTTGCTTTTGAAGGTTTAAACAATGCATCATCTACTCCGAATGATTTGCTAATCATCCTGAATGACAACAACATGGCTATCGACCGAAGTGTAGGTGGCATGAAGCAATACCTTCTTAACTTACAAACGTCCAAAGGATACAACCGTTTCCGATACAAGCTTTCTTGCCTGTTCCACAAATGGGGAATCTTGAATGACGAAAGACGGAAAAGCTTGATACGCTTCAACAACAGCTTAAAGTCCATGCTTACCCAGCAACAAAACGTTTTTGAAGGTATGAACATACGATACTTTGGTCCCATAGACGGACATGACGTAAACGGTCTGACCAAAGTATTGCAAGACATCAAAAACATGCATGGTCCCAAGCTTCTGCACATCCATACAACCAAAGGCAAAGGATTTGAGCCGGCAGAGAAGGCGGCTTCCATTTGGCATGCTCCCGGAATGTTCAATAAAGAAACCGGAGAACGCATTATAGCCAATACAGAAGGATTGCCCCCATTATATCAAGATGTTTTTGGAAAAACGTTGTTGGAATTGGCCAGACAAAACGATAAAATAGTCGGAGTCACTCCGGCCATGCCTTCCGGATGTTCTATGAATATCTTAATGAAAGAGATGCCGGACAGAGGTTTTGACGTAGGTATTGCTGAAGGACATGCCGTTACTTTCTCTGGTGGAATGGCCAAAGACGGGCTTATTCCGTTCTGCAACATTTACTCTTCATTCATGCAACGGGCATACGACAACATTATACACGACGTTGCTATCCAACGGCTGAATGTTGTACTATGCTTAGACCGAGCCGGGTTAGTAGGCGAAGACGGTCCAACCCATCATGGAGTATTTGATTTGGCTTACTTACGTTCCATACCTAATTTGACTGTGGCTTCTCCTTACAATGAGCATGAGCTTCGTAAGTTGATGTACACAGCCCAACTACCCAATAAAGGTCCTTTCGCCATCCGTTATCCACGTGGACGGGGAGTGCTTGTCGATTGGGAATGTCCATTGGAAGAAATTCAAATCGGGAAAGGGCGGAAGTTGAAAGCGGGCAAGGATATAGCCGTACTTTCATTGGGCCCCATCGGCAATGAAGCGGCCAAAGCTATTGCAGTAGTAGAGGGGAAAACCAACAAGACCATTGCCCACTACGACCTCCGTTTTTTAAAGCCTTTGGACGAAGAAATGCTCGATGAAATCGGGAAAAACTTCAAAGACATTGTTACCATTGAAGACGGTGTGCTAAAGGGTGGTATGGGAAGTGCCATTTTAGAATTCATGTCTGATCATGGATATACTCCTACAGTCCGCCGCATCGGGTTACCCGACCAGTTTGTACAGCATGGTAGTTTAAAAGAACTGCATCATATTTGTGGTACAGACCAAGAGGGCATTGAACAAGTTTTATTGTCATTTTAAAATAACATTGAAATGAAAATCATCATTGGAGGCGCTGGAGCTGTCGGCACACATTTGGCCGAACTGTTGTCCAACGAAAAGCAAGATATTATATTGATGGATGAAGACGAGAGCAAGTTAAGTAAGATGGACTCCAACTTCGACTTAATGACTGTCTGTGCTTCTCCTACCTCCATCCAGGCATTGAAGAATGCCGGTGTCAGTGATGCCGACTTATTCATAGCAGTCTTACCCGAAGAGAGCCGAAACATGACCGCCTGCATGATTGCCACCAACTTAGGTGCCAAGAAGACCGTTGCCCGTATTGACAATTATGAATATCTTCTTCCCAAGCATAAAGAGTTTTTTGCCAAATTAGGGGTACACTCCCTTATCTATCCGGAAATGTTAGCGGCCAAAGACATTGTGGCGGCTATCAAGATGAGCTGGATACGTCAGTGGTGGGAATTCTACGGAGGTGCATTGGTTTTAATAGGAACCAAGATGCGAGAAACGGCCGAGATTCTGAACGTTCCTTTGTTTGAGTTAGGCGGCCGAAACATTCCGTTCCACATCGTAGCCATCAAACGTGGCAACGAAACCATTATCCCCCGAGGGGATGATGTCATTAAGTTGAATGACATCGTTTATTTCACAACGACCAAGAAATACATTCCTTATATCCGCAAAATTTCCGGAAAAGAACAATACCCCGATGTACGCAATGTCATGATTATGGGAGGAAGCCGTATTGCAGTACGTACTTCTCAATATGCTCCCGAACACATGCAAATCAAGATTATCGAAAACGATCTAAACCGCTGTAACCGTTTAGCTGATTTGGTCGACGATAAAGTAATGATTATCAACGGAGACGGTCGGGACCTGGATTTATTGATAGAAGAAGGGCTAAAGAATACAGATGCTTTCGTGGCACTTACCGGAAACTCGGAAACAAACATCTTGGCTTGTTTGGCAGCCAAGCGGTTGGGTGTAACCAAGACGGTGGCCGAAGTCGAAAACATCGACTACATCAGTATGGCCGAAAGCTTGGATATCGGTACGGTTATCAACAAAAAGAAGATTGCGGCCAGCCATATCTACCAGATGATGTTGGATGCAGACGTAGCCAACGTGAAGTGTCTGACTTTTGCCAACGCCGACGTAGCCGAGTTCAAGGTCAAAGAAGGTTCACGCATCACTCAAAAGCCTATCAAAGACATGGGATTGCCTAAAGGAATCACCATCGGGGGCTTGATTCGTAACGGAGAAGGAATGTTGGTTACAGGGAATACCATGATTTTACCGGGCGACCATGTGGTGGTGTTCTGTTTGGAAATGATGATTAAGAAAGCCGAAAAATTCTTCAACTGATGATTAACTGGAAAATGATAGCCAAGATTATGGGGTTCCTCCTTTTCATTGAAGCAGGATTCCTCACGCTGTGTACGGTTTTGTCGGCTTTTTACCAAGAGCCAGACCTGCCTGCCTTTATCATTTCAACTCTTATTACAGCTGTCATCGGAATCCCTTTAACCTACGTTGGAAAGAAAGCCGAAAGAAAGCTCAGTCGCCGAGACGGTTATGTCGTTGTAACTTTCGCTTGGATTATCTTCTCGCTGTTTGGGATGCTACCTTATTATATTAGTGGCTATATTCCGAACATCACAAATGCTTTCTTTGAAACCATGTCCGGATTTACCACAACGGGAGCAAGTATTCTGAACGACATCGAGGCACTTCCTCACGCCTTGCTTTTTTGGCGAAGCATGACACAATGGATTGGAGGCATGGGAATCGTCATCTTTACCATCGCTGTCCTGCCTATTTTCGGGGTAGGTGGTATCCAACTTTTTGCAGCAGAAGCCACCGGCCCGACATTCGACAAGGTTACACCTCGCATTGACGTAACCGCCAAATGGATTTGGACTATTTATTTAGGCTTGACCATCGCACAAACCGTCTTGCTTATGGCGGGTGATATGCCGCTTTTCGATAGTGTTTGCCATGCAATGACCACGACGGCCACCGGCGGATTTTCTACCAAGCAAGCAAGTATTGCCGCTTTTCATTCACCTTATATCGAATATGTCGTAACGGTATTCATGTTCCTTTCGGGTATCAACTTTTCGTTGCTCTACTTGCTCTTTTTAAAGGGAAGTTTCAAACGAGTATTCGGAGATACGGAAATCAGATGGTACGTTAAGACTATCTTATTCTTTACCCTTGTCATTACTGTGGGATTGTTGCTTACTTCTTCTATGGAATTGGAAGAAGCTTTCCGCAGAGCCTCGTTCTTGGTGGTATCCCTTCAGACAACATGCGGCTTTATCACCGCCGATTACATGCAATGGGCTCCCCCTTTGTGGATGCTTACAACGGTCATCACGTACTGCGGCGCATGTGCCGGCTCCACTACCGGAGGGGTTAAATGTATTCGTGCGGTCATCATGGCGCGTATCGCCAAGAATGAATTCAAGCACATCCTCCACCCCAACGCCGTACTTCCGGTACGCATCAATCGCCTGAACATCTCGTCTACCACCAAGTCGACAGTACTGGCATTCTTTGTGGTGTTCGTTATTTTGGTTTTCTTAGGGTGGTTTCTGATGATGATTTTCGGTTTGGGTTTCGCCGATGCCTATAGCGTTGTTATTTCCAGTTTGGCCAATGTAGGTCCGGGTATCGGTATGTGCGGTCCTGCTTTCTCATGGGATGCTCTTCCCGATGCGGCCAAATGGTTGAGTACGATTTACATGCTCATCGGACGTTTAGAGTTGTTCACAGTCTTGCTACTACTCACACCCGCTTTCTGGAAGAAGCATTAACGCTTGCAGTCTCACAGCCCTACGTTTGCAGTCTCGTGTGCCAACGGAGCAAGTCTCGATGGGCTACGAAGCAAGTCTCGTAAACGCTTCAAACAAGCCGTCAAAATTCTCTTTGACGAACGAGGCAACGCGTCAAAGAGAAAACAACAATTCTCTTTGACGCGCCGGTTCGTTTTCCTAATCGTTTTGGCAATGGCAGCAAATGACAGCAAAAAGAGGGTTCGTGCCATTGTAATTCATTCACAATCAATGAGTCTTGCAGGAATGGCATTTTTTCGGAAGATAAATTGAAAAATAGGTCTTTTCTAACCATCCAAAGGCAGACACCTCACAAAAAACAAAATTTCGGATAAGATTGTTTTATTTCAAAACAATTGACTACCTTTGCGGCTTCAAAAAGAAAAAGGGTGCAAAGATTGATAAGAAACATCTGCTCGATACTCCTAATATTGGTATTTGCCACAACATCGGCAACCAAGCAGGACGACACGACACGCCAGGAAAGCATGCCGAAGCAGATTGTCGCACATTGCATCAGTGCCAAACAGCCTGTTGCAGAAAGAACCATCTCCCATCTTTTCGACGAACGTATTGTATTGCCGATACGAGCCGTAAGTGAACTTCCGGGCTTTCATCCGGGTTCTTCCAAGTTCAAATGCTTGCACACTCCCGAATGTCCAAGTTATCGAAGTACGCACCTTTTCTTTACAAATATTTCGGAGCATCATCTTTCTCCCTTCCCTTTCCATGTGATAGATTATTATATCTATACCCTGGAACACATCCTTATTTAGCCATTTTTTGTTATTCTATCATCAAAGAACCAACGGCCGGCGTACCACGCCACGCAGTTGGTCGGGCTTGTTTTGTATAACCACAAAAATTAATCAATATGTATTTAACACTTTTGGTTGTCGTTATTCTGACGGCAATTGCATTGGTGGCCGTTGCATTAGGTATTGCCAACGCCATCTCGCCACGTTCGTTCAATCCCCAAAAAGGGGAAGCCTACGAGTGTGGTATCCCTACTCGCGGAAAGTCGTGGATGCAGTTCAAAGTGGGATATTACCTCTTTGCCATCCTGTTCTTGATGTTCGACGTAGAGACTGTGTTTCTCTTTCCCTGGGCAGCTGTTGTCCAGGACTTAGGCATCTACGGACTGGTCAGCATCCTGTTCTTTTTAGTGATATTAGTTTTAGGCCTGGCCTACGCTTGGCGGAAAGGAGCACTTGAATGGAAATAAAGAAACCAACCATAAAAGGTATTCCGTATGAGGAATGGAAAAACAATGACTACCTGGAAGATATGGTTCGTCAGCTCAATGAAAACGGCACGAATGTGGTGGTGGGCTGTCTGGACGACCTTATTAACTGGGGACGAAGCAACTCGCTTTGGCCGCTTACGTTTGCGACCAGTTGTTGCGGTATCGAGTTCATGGCAGTGGGAGCTGCCCGGTATGATTTTGCCCGCTTCGGGTTTGAAGTAACACGTGCCAGTCCTCGCCAGGCCGATATGATTATGGTAGCCGGAACCATTACTCACAAAATGGCTCCGGTGCTGAAGCGTCTTTACGACCAGATGGCCGATCCGAAGTATGTGGTGGCCGTAGGCGGCTGTGCCATCTGCGGAGGTCCTTTCAAAAAGAGTTACCATGTATTACAGGGGGTAGACAAGATTCTGCCGGTAGATGTGTACATCCCGGGATGTCCTCCCCGTCCGGAAGCCTTGCTCTATGGCATGATGCAGTTGCAACGCAAAGTGAAATTAGAAAAATTCTTCGGTGGAGTAAACCGGAAACAAGACAAAGAATAAGACTATGATAACAATAGAACCTGAAAAAATACATAAAGCTTTAGCCGACCTCCGGTCAGAAGGATACGACTTCTTACGTTCGCTTACCGGTATGGACTGGGGAGAAGAAGGTTTAGGAGTGGTCTACCATTTGGGAAAGACAACGACCGGCGAAAATACGGTAGTCAAAACAGCTACCCTTAACCGAGAACATCCGGAGCTTCCTTCGGTTTGCGACCTCTGGAAAGCCGCCGAGTTCAACGAACGTGAAGTGTACGATTACTTCGGTATCCGCTTCATCGGACATCCGGACATGCGCCGCCTTTATCTGCGTGAAGACTGGGTAGGCCATCCTTTCCGTAAAGATTATGACGAAAGCCTTAACCCGCTTCGCATGACCAATGAGGAACCGGACGATGTAACCCACCACTACGAAGAATTGCCAGATGGTAGCGTCATCAAAAAGCGTGAAGTCATCTTCGACCAAGATGAATACATTATTAATATAGGTCCTCAGCATCCGGCTACACATGGTGTGCTTCGTTTCCGCGTTTCCCTCGAAGGAGAAATCATCAAGAAGTTGGACGTGCATTGTGGTTACATCCACCGGGGCATTGAAAAGATGTGCGAAAGCCTTACCTATCCACAGACATTGGCATTGACCGACCGTTTGGATTATTTGGCCGCCCATCACAACCGTCATGCTCTCTGCATGTGCATTGAAAAGGCATTAGGCCTTGAGGTCAGCGAACGAGTGCAATACATCCGCACCATCATGGACGAATTGCAACGAATCGACTCGCACTTGTTGTTCTTCTCCTGCCTTTGCATGGACTTAGGTGCTTTGACTGCCTTTTTCTACGGCTTCCGCGATCGAGAAAAGATTCTCGACATCTTTGAGGCAACTACCGGCGGCCGACTGATTCAGAACTACAACACCATCGGTGGCGTACAAGCCGACATAGCTCCCGACTTTGTTAAGAAAGTCAAGGAGTTCATTGCTTGGCTCCGACCAACCTTGAAAGAATATCACGAAGTGTTTACCGGTAACATCATCGCACATGGCCGTTTGGACGGAGTAGGCGTTCTCAGTCGGGAAGATGCTATATCTTTCGGAGCAACCGGGGGTACAGGTCGTGCCAGTGGTTGGGCGTGCGATGTGCGTAAGCGTCATCCGTATGCCATGTATAGCAAGGTGGATTTCAAGGAAATCATTCGTACTGAAGGCGACTGCTTCGCCCGCTACATGGTTCGAATGGATGAAATCGTAGAAAGCATGAACATCATCGAACAACTGATAGACAATATCCCCGAAGGTTCGTTCCAAGAAAAGACCAAAGCCATCATTAAACTACCCGAAGGTAGTTGGTATTCGGCTGTAGAAGGTAGTCGTGGGGAGTTCGGTGTATATTTAGAGAGTCGTGGCGACAAGTACCCATACCGGTTGAAGTTCCGTTCCACCGGCCTACCGCTTGTTTCCATCATGGACACCGTCTGCCGAGGTGCCAAGATTGCCGATTTGATTGCGATTGGTGGTACAGTAGATTATGTAGTACCTGACATTGACAGATAATAAAAAAAAGAAACTATGTTTGATTTTAGTATAGTAACCCAATGGATACACAGCCTGTTAACTTCCTTCCTACCGGAAGAAGTGGCGGTATTTATCGAATGTGTGGCCATTGGTGTATGTATTTTGTTAGGCTATGCCATTATAGCCATCATTATGATATTCATGGAACGCAAGGTTTGTGCCGCTTTCCAATGCCGCCTCGGGCCGATGCGTGTAGGTCCCTGGGGAACCATTCAGGTATTTGCCGATGTATTCAAAATGTTGATTAAGGAAATCATCGCCATCCGCCATTCGGACAAGTTCCTGTACAACCTGGCTCCTTACATTGTAATTTTAGCCTCTATCTTAGCCTTTAGTTGCCTGCCTTTCAGTAAAGGTATGGAAGTACTTGATTTTAATGTAGGTATCTTCTTCTTGATGGCTGCCTCAAGTATCGGCGTGGTAGGGATTCTGCTGGCCGGTTGGAGTTCCAACAACAAGTATTCCCTCATCGGAGCTATGCGAAGCGGTGCCCAGATGATTAGTTACGAACTGTCTACCAGCCTCAGCCTCTTGACAATCATTGTCTTGACCGATACCATGCAGTTCTCGGAAATCGTGGAACGCCAAGCCGACGGTTGGTTCCTGTTCAAAGGGCATATCCCGGCCTTCATTGCTTTTGTTATCTATCTGATTGCCGGCAATGCAGAAGTGAATCGCGGTCCGTTCGACTTACCGGAGGCAGAAAGTGAATTGACAGCCGGCTATCACACCGAATATTCCGGTATGCACTTCGGTTTGTTCTATGTAGCCGAATTCGTAAACCTATTTATCATTGCTGGTGTAGCAGCCACCATCTTCTTAGGCGGTTGGATGCCGCTACACATTCCTGGCTTAGACGGATTCAACACTATCATGGACTATATTCCGGGATTTGTATGGTTCTTTGGCAAGGCTTTCTTTGTTGTTTGGATTCTAATGTGGTTCAAGTGGACTTTCCCTCGTCTGCGTATCGACCAGATTCTTACATTGGAATGGAAGTACCTTGTACCCATAGGTCTGCTAAACCTGTTGTTAATGGTAATTATTGTTGTATTTGATTTACACTTTTAATCTATGAAAGAGAGAAGATCATACTTAGGAGGACTGTTGCATGGCATTAACACCTTACTAACAGGAATGAAAGTTACCGGTCGGGAGTTCTTTACCCCCAAAGTAACCGAACAATATCCGGAAAATCGTGCCACATTAGAGATTTCTCCTCGTTTTCGAGGCCGTCTGACAATGCCGGTCGATGCAGAAGGCAATAATAAGTGTATTGCTTGCGGACTTTGTCAAATGGCCTGTCCGAATGATACGATACACATTACCAGCGAAACAATACTTGATGAATCCACCGGCAAGAAGAAAAAGGTATTGGTCAAGTATGAATATGACCTCGGTGCCTGCATGTTCTGCCAGTTGTGTGTAAATGCCTGTCCGCACCATGCCATCGAGTTCTCTACGGAGTTCGAGAATGCTGTTTTCGATCGTAATACACTGGTGCAAACCCTTAATAAGAAATAAAAGTTTGAAGATATTATGACATTGAATTTAATTGTTTTCATTGTACTGGCCTTGTTTATCGGTGTCTGCTCAGTCTTGGCGGTAACGACCTCGCGTATCTTGCGTGCGGCTACTTACCTACTTTTCGTACTGTTCGGTACAGCCGGTATTTACTTCCAGCTACACTATTCCTTCTTGGGAGCAGTCCAACTGCTGATTTATGCCGGAGGGATTACCGTACTTTATGTATTCAGTATACTACTGACATCCAGTCAGGGCGACAAGGCCGAACCATTGAAGAACGGTAAGATGGTTGCCGGACTTATATCCACCTTAGCCGGCTTTGGTATCTGTTTGTTTGTGATGTTAAAGCACAAATTCCTTCCTTCGCGATTTACCGAAGGCGAACTGGATATACAAACGATCGGACACACCCTCATGGGGATGGATAAATATCAATATGTATTGCCTTTTGAAGTTATCAGTATTCTACTGTTAGCTTGTATCGTAGGCGGAATTATGATTGCACGTAAAAGATAAGAATTATGGTACAAATGGAATATTATTTGGTGGTTTCCACCTTTATGATGTTTGTAGGCATCTACGGGTTCTTTACCCGACGTAACTTGTTGGCCATGCTTATCAGCGTGGAATTGATACTAAATTCAGTAGATATCAACTTTGCCGTATTCAACCGTTTCCTCTTTCCCGGACAGTTGGAGGGCTTGTTCTTTGCCATCTTTGCCATCGGAGTAAGTGCAGCCGAAACGGCCGTTGCGATTGCGATTATCATCAATATCTACCGCAACATCCGGAATATCCAAGTGAAGAACTTAAATGAAATGAAGCATTAATTATGGAATATACATTGTTTATCCTCTTATTGCCATTCCTCAGTTTCCTAATCTTAGGACTGGCAGG
>JAFTSK010000051.1 GCA_017467385.1 Bacteroidaceae bacterium | reverse complement strand
TTACAGATTCCGCACAATCAAAGTCGAATTTGTTCCACCGAAGCCGAACGAGTTCGACAAGAATGTATCGAAATGCTTTTCTACGCGCTGAGCTGGAATCCACAACTTCGCCGAGTCTTCATCCGGATTTTCAAAGTTGAGGTTGGCGGCAATAAAGTCGTTCTTCATCATCAGCATGGAGTAAATCACTTCGCTGGCACCTGCCATCCACATTTCATGTCCAGTCTGACTCTTGGTAGAAGTAACCTCAATCTTACGGTCGCCAATCACACGATAGATAGCTTTCGCTTCGTTGGTGTCGCCCACATGAGTAGAGGTTGCGTGTGCATTGATATAGCCGATTTCATCGACACCAATGCCTGCCCGACGAATGGCCATTTCCAACGATTTAGCCGGACCGTCTACATTCGGAGAAGAGATGTGGTCGCCGTTGGAAGAGAAGCCGTAGCTCAGGATTTCTGCCAAGATAGGTGCACCACGACGAACGGCCGATTCATAGCTTTCGATGATGACGGTAGCCGCACCCCCTCCAGGAACCAACCCATCGCGGTCGCGGTCGAACGGACGACTTGCCTTTGTCGGTTCGTCTTCACGAATAGAGAAGGCCGAAATGCCGTCGAATGAGCCGACTGCCCAGGGGTTCACTTCCTGTGCACCGCCACAAACCACCATTTCCTGCAATCCGTTCTGGATGAGCAAAGCACCCAATCCGATGGCATGAGAACCACTGGCACAAGCTCCCGAAACAGTCAAGTTAATGCCTTTCAACTTAAAAATGCAACCCAAGTTCATGGTTACGGTAGAGTTCATCGACTGGAAGATAGCTCCCGAACCGCACAAGGTTGTATCTTTCTTTTCACGCATGGTGTCTACCGCCTTCACATTAGGTACAGTAGAACTGTCATTGCCATATAGCAAACCTACATCGTGTGTATTCAAATAATCCTGGTCAATGCCGGCGTTGCGAAGTGCATCCACCGTTGCACAATAAGCATATTTGGCCTGCTCCGGCATATAAACGCGCTGAGAACGGCTCAACAGCTTCTTCAAGTCCGGTTCTTCGAGCTTTGCCGTCAAAGCTGAACGGAAGCCCATTTCCTTGCGTTCCGGATCAAAAACAATGCCCGATTTTCCATGATAAAGGGAATCACGAACTTCATCCAATGTCTTTCCGAGGCAGGAATATATCCCCATGCCTGTAATAACCACTCTGTTCATCATTCTGTCTATTCTTTATTTTATGATTTCTTCAAAATTTTATCCAACCCTTCGTGCAAACGCTTTCTCATTTGCTTCAGTTTGTCTACCGACGACGGCTTCAACAAGCATTGAATACTCTGGAAAGTCTTCTTGGCACACTGTGCATACTTCCAGCAGAAGAGCATCAGCAACGGGAAGAGAGCAATGTATATCAAGGCTGTCAGCCAACCGCTTGTAAAGCCTACCACCAACAGGGTAATCAAACTAAACAATGGCAAGGTAAACAAAACCGCCGAGCCATAGAGCAAGGTGCCTTCAAACATCGGATCTTTCATCTTGGCCTTGAAGATGCTCATCGGAATCCAATATACCGGCATACTCGGCCACCAAGAGAATATCCACAAAGGCAAGAACATCAAGAGCAACATCAGTTTGAAACCCAATGCCAACGGATTGATTTCTTTCTTCAGATGATCGTCCGTAATGCCCAATTCTTCGATGCCTTGTTTCAACAAACGTGCTTCCTGGTAAAGTTCATTTACGCCCATTTCATCGACATTTTTAGCCGTTTCTAACTTGGCCACAAGCTCTTTGTCAGTCAACAATCGTTCCGGCAGATTGTCGGGGTTTACACCTTGCTTTCTTGCATAGTCTTCGCCGTAAGTGGTGCGGATAAAGTCGATGGCGTTGTAGTTTTCCAAATCCCGTATGTCGAGCATAAGGTTGGAAATCTGTTCACGCACCAGCTTGTTCACTTCTCGCTGAGCCGTTCTCGGCTTCTTCTTGTAAAGTTCATAATAAGGCTGAAGCGAAATCGGTGTGCCGTACTTAACCATAAAACGGTTGCGCATACCGAAATAGTGGGAATAATGGTTGCAGGAAGGAAGAATAATCACATCCTTTTCAAAGTTTCCCAATTCGGCCGCTTCAAAGGCCATCTTGGTATATCCAAACGAGAATGTACCCAACCAGCGCTTGTCTTGATGTCCAGCTTCGGGATACATGATAACCGTCTTT
>JAFTSK010000050.1 GCA_017467385.1 Bacteroidaceae bacterium | reverse complement strand
GGTAGTAGCCTATATATTTTAAATAGTGTTCCGCTTTAGGCTTATTTACCACCGACAATCCTCTGGACTCCAACAAATAAATGAGTTCTTGTGGAGAATGATATGTTTTATCAAATATTATTTTCGTCATGGTATAAAAAAGAACGACCCGCACATTTGAGCATCGTTGAGAGGCTTGGCGGGTTCTAGTGGTGCAAATATACGAAGAGTTTCCAATATGACCAAAACATTTTAGAAGAAAATCACAATTAGTTATTTTTGCTGCTGAAAGCCCTTACTTTTCTTGTATTTGAAATTAATATAGTAGACTTTTGTCACCAATCATAAAAAATTAGAACCGCTCAGTCCGTGATGGATAGAGCGGTTTTTTAGTTTGTAACATGGCAGAGGGAATAGCCTTTTCCCCATGAAAACCGGCCTGTCTCATATTCCTGTGTTACATGTTACAATTAGCCTAATTTATTATATATCAGTGCTATTATAGTAACATTAGGTGTAACACCTGTTGTAACATGCCCTGTTACAATGTCACAATGTTACAGTATGTTACATGCGGATGTTACAAAGAAAAGCGGATAGAAAACACCCATTTTGCTGCTGAAAGCCCTGCAATTCCTACTATTTGAACATAAATGAAAAATAAATGGAATTTACAATGTATCTCCAACGCATGTTGGATAATGAAATACCTACCTACGAAGAAGTAGATCCTAAGCGAGTTATTCTGATTCCACGACAATACAGTCAGGAAGAATCCTTATTCGATGAGGACTTGAAGAACCTAAAAACTCGTTTCGCTGATTTAGGTATTGCTATGTTGAACAAGACTCCCTATAAGATTGAAATGAGTCTGGTAGAGATTAGCCAGATATGCCCACGTAATCGGCAGAGAATCGACAGTTACGATCGCTTACGTCGTTATTTGTTGACGAAAGGGGTTGAGCTAATCGTGTATTCCCAAAAGACAAAGAAAATTTAAAATCATCGCTATAAACATCAGGAACAGGGGTAACGTATCCTTTTGTGTGTTGCCTCTATTTCTTTTGGCGTGAAATGGCGAATAACAAACGCATATATCATGAAAAAGATATTTTTTAATGGTAAGATGTACGACCATAACAGAAACAACCCTTTGATTGACATTCAGAAGGAAATTCAGGCTGAGTTAGACAGTCAATATGGAGCAGGCAGGTTACGTTTGGATATATCCATACCTAACAAGAACGAGTACCAATTTTTCCTATACCGCTCATTTGTAAATAACATAGAGCCGGGAATGACTGCTTTTGATGACCAAACGGTTTATATGTTCGACTATGACCTGTTCCTTGGCAATGAACCTTCATCACAGTTCCGTCCTTACGCATTCATGATGAACTACTATGAAAGCATCGATGAATTCGTAAAGCAATACAAGAGAAAGGCTGTTAAAGCTGGAGGTAATCGGCTAAAGGACATTACGGTAGAAGACGATACAAGCTATATAAAAGTAATAGTTAAATATTAAGCATCCAACACATCAACCTTAACTGGCAATCGTTGGCTCGGTTGCTAGGGACACAACAATTATAAAATAGAAAAAGATGTTTGTAGATGATTATTACAAGTTTAAAGTTTCAGTAAGTATTGATTATTATTGGAACAAGGAGGATGTAAATGCATGTATCGGTTCATCGAAGAATGCAACCAACAAGCAGATAAGGTTGAAGTATGGTAGATCCTCCAAATCAAAAATTAGTTTTAGGGAAGTTGAAGTAACTGCATCCGAGTTATTGAAGTTATGCATCAAAGGTCATTCCTTCTGCAATCTTTTTAGTGGTTATCCTGATAGCGGACAGAATGACAAGGGGAAAACGGTTTCATACAGGAAGAAAGATGGTAGCTTCACCATGTCCGCCAAATGCGACAAGTATTTCTATGGAAGTAATGTAATTTGTGCGGATATAGAAGAAACAGGTTATCAAACTATCCAAGACTATATTGACCGTATCAGTATCAAACCGACCTTATGGTATAGCACATTTTCTCATATGCAGTCAAATAAAGGAGTACGTTTCAGAATGGTTTATGTTATTGACCAACCAATTATCGGAAAGGAACGGTTTGAAGCTATTGTTGATGCTTTCAATCATAGAATCGAAAATGATGTTTGTGAGGAAATGCATGATAAGTGTAATAAGAAACCTACTCAATATTTTAATGGAACGAATATTGCTAATGGTGGATTGGTGGTAGAATATGATGGTAGTGGATGTATTTATAGTATTAATGATATAATAAATGTAAATAATATTATAATAGAGAGAGAAGATAATAATAAGATAACAACTAACTATCCATCTTGGCAGAACGACAACACTTCCATTATTCCAACTCCCAATGACTGGCTTTTGTATGATATTGATAACATGTCTTATGATGCTTTCATGCAAGCACATCGTCATCAGTACAATTATTGCTATCGAGGGGATAATGAGATATGGGTAAACGATACTTATCAGATTGTAGATGATAATTACTTCAAACTTCCCCATTGGGTTTATACCACAACGGATGGCAACAATAGAAGGATTAAAATATTTCTTCGTATGTGTCTTCGCCGTGTTATGTGCCCGGCTATTGATATTGATAACCTCATCTTCTGTGCATACGAAGATGTTCACCGATATTTTGATAACTCTGACGGAGTTTTCAATTCCGATTATTATAAACGAAACGCCATGGACGCATTTGCATACACATTGGATGAATTGGAAGAAAACTGTTCCAAGTCTTTGGAAATTCTTCGTGCCAAACGCCCCAAGAGTGGTATTATTTTGAAAAGTGGTACCGCTTATGGTGGTTCCGCTAATGCTGCAATCCGTGACATCAAGTATGATTTCCTTGACCAGTATTATAATCGGGACTTAAGCGTAATGGAAAATTTGGCTTTACTTCAAAACATGCTTAACTTCCCAATTTCAGAAAGAACCCTCTATCGTTATTGTCACGAACGAGGCATAACACTTGGCCGGTTATCAGACGATGACATCATGGCTAATCTTGATGTATCCTTGTCTGTCAGAAAAAATAAGGAGCTTCTAGCTGGAATGGGGATAAAAGTAGGTGAGAGAAGAATTATTCGGTTACTGAATATGCTCCGTGAACAAGAAGCAATCACACAAGAACAACCGCTATCTGCATCAGATCTTGGCTTTACCACCACTGATACCACTGCTAACGGTTGGACAGGACAATTTTGGGGAGGTTACACTTCACCGTTTGGATTTTGAATGATGGCAATGAGTATAGTGAAACAAGGGGATTTTCTCCTTGTTTTTCTTTTATTGTTTTGAATTTTAGTGTTAAAAATGGTAAGAATATGTTTCCATAACAAAATATAACAAAGAGACTGCTTTGATAACATGTAATAACAAATAATAACAAATTTATGCCAATATTTATATAACAAGTTGAATATTAGCAGATTGTGAGGTTTTTGTAATTTTGCATCATCAATTTAAAAAATAAAATTTGAAGAAAATGAGAACAAAAAATCAACATGACACCTATCAAGGTGCAACAGAAAAGTGGACATTGTCATCTGTCAAGTTATTCAGTAATCAAGATCGTATGGTCGCAACTGAAGACTTTACAAAGTTTATCGAATCCTATGATTTAGACTATCATGGTTTGAGAAAGAAGGAAGCAAATAATTTGTGCAACTCATTCATTGGACGGTCTGCATTACTTATTACAAAATTGAACGAAACGAAAGCAAACTCCTGTGAAATTGCTACTGCAGAGAATGCTATCTATACTCGTTCACTTTCTATGGTAGAGTATGCTCCAGGTTTTTCCTGTGCATTGGATAAAAACGGAGTTCCTAAAGCTTTCCGGGTGGATAAGTTCGAATTTCTTCCAAGCGATTTGTCTGAGAAAGAGTTGGAATTTGTACGATCTTGGTTCAAACACCCTCGCAATGGTCGATGCGGTTGGATGGATGTGGCAGAACTTGTTTTGAGCTTCCATTTCGACTTTCCGGTAAGAATCAAAGGTAACTATCCAAAGAGTGTAGCTATCTATTTATATAAGTAATCATATTTTTCCAGTGCAGCCTGGTTAATTCCTCATTTCCGCTGCTTTTTGGGAAGGGGTAAATTATTTAATTATGAAGAATATTTATAATTTTAAAACTGATGGTCATTTGACTGATTACCCTTTATTGCAAGATAATTCTTGTGATAAAGTCAATGTGAGTTTCGGTGATATGAAATATTCCGGAACAGTTAGAAGTTGCGATTCAACGATGGGCTGTATTTTTAAATGGTTCATTGGAGGTGCTGCAGCATTGGGAATCATTGATTTTTTAACAAAAACCGGAGTTGCTGATAAAAAGCATACCGATAAAATGGATGAAATCAAGTATACCCGTGATTGCAAAATGGAAGTGTTGCGTGAAGCTAACAAATTAGCAAAGGACAAGATGGATTATGCTCAAAAGATCTATCAGGAAAGACATGCTAAGGTGGATGATGCTAAAGTAGAAATGTCATCAGACAGTCCTTCGGATATGAATGATGATAGTTCACTTCATGTAGCAAAGACTTTGAATGACATCATTGCAGAAAATCCAGACACTGAATTTAAACCGTTAGTTGGTGACTTGATTACTTGTGGAGGAATCAACATTTTATATGGTCCAACAGGTCTTGGGAAGAGCATTCTTGCAGAGCAAGTGGGTATTGAGACTGCTGAGGGAAAAGCTTCTTGTTTAGTACCTAACAGTGAGAAGTGTACTCCACAGAATGTTAAGTATCTTGATTCAGAATTGGACGAAAATGACATCTGTAGCCGTTATGGTAAGTACGGATATTATTTTCCAGAGAACCTTGAACGATCTGAAGTTACTTTTGAATCACCAGAAAAGTTTATTGCTTTTATTGAAAATAATGTGAATCAAGAAACGTCAGATAGTTTATATATTATTGATAATCTCTTGACCATTTGTCCTGCTTTAACTGGAGAAAAAAGCAAGATTTTTTTCAGAAAGTTGAAGGAAATTCAAAGAGAGGCACGAAAGCGTGGTGTAATCCTTACATTCATTATTGTAGGACATACCACAAAAGATTATACTGGAGGGCCAATCTATTTGAAGAATTTGTCGGGACCTTTTAACATATCAGCAATGGCTACAGGTATTTATGGTATTACCTCTTGTTCTTCTGATGGTAAATTGATTCAACTTGAAGTCCTGAAAAGTCGCAGAAAATGTGATGTCGGTACTAAGTATATTCTAGAAAAACAAGAAAAGCCGTATATACACTTCAAATGTTGTGATGTTGTTTCTGCTGTAGAAAAGTCTTGCGTTACCACACAGGACAATACCCTAGTAGGGCAGTCTAATAGTTATTCAGCTACAACTTCACCCGTAAATGGTCAGCAGAATGATGTTATCAACATGGTTCAAATGAAGGATAATGGTTATTCTTTGAGAAAGATTGGAAAGAAATTTAATATTAGCCACACTCAGGTTAAACGAAAAATTAAAGAATATAATCTTTCTCATTGATAAAAAAAGAATCACGGCCTTAATTGACCGTGATTCTTTTTATCTTTTGGTGGAGTACCTTTATTTCATTTTCCAGAGAATTTGTCCATGAACTTATCCAGTTGCTTCCCATTCACCTGATAGGTAGTATTGATTTTTCTAAATTTCGATTAGAATGTTATTTGGACATGTCTTATGTTGGTATAGGATGAATGGTTTTTATGTATTATCTTTGTCCTAAGTTGAATAATGTATTAAATAATGTCAATAAAGTCGGTGGAAAATATAGAAAGGAGGTAATGCAAAAAATGTAGAATAAAAAGTAGTAGATTAAACTTGAATTCGTGAAACAATAGTAAAACATTTCTGGTATTTTAGCTATGTACAACAAAAAAGAAAGGCAATCACGAATAACGTAACTGCCTCATTTTCAAGTTTCTTTAAGTGATTCCGAAGCGATTCGAACGCTTGACCCACGCCTTAGAAGGGCGTTGCTCTATCCAGCTGAGCTACGGAACCATCCTTATTTGCGAGTGCAAAGGTAGTGGGTTTTCTTGAAACTTGCAAGAAAAAAGAACTTTTTTTCAAGTTTTTCCTTTCGCTTTTTTCATGAATGTTCGTTTACGAGTGTCCGTAAATGTTAGAAGTGTCCGAAAATGAACAGGTGCGTAAAGACGTAAGTAGTTGTTAATCATAAAAATAATACTTTGGCATGGCTTTTGTTTATTCATTACCAAAAATGATGGATTATGAAAACAATGATAACATGCCTTGCGGCTTTTATGGTTACTACTTGTGCAATAGCAGAAACAGATAACAGAGTACGCACAATCAGTTTGGACGAAGCAATTACTTTGGCACGAGTACGGAGTGTGAATGCGGCTGTCGCTTTGAATGAGTTAAAAACTGCTTATTGGGAGTACCGGACTTTTCAAGCGGATTTGTTGCCGGAAGTAAATTTCTCGGCTACCCTTCCTCGTTATTCTAAAAGTTACAACAGTTATCAGCAAAGTGATGGTTCCTATACTTTTGTACGAAACAATTACATGCAGATGTCGGGCGAACTTTCTATCGACCAGAACATTTGGCTGACAGGGGGTACACTTTCTTTGAATACCTCGTTGGACTTTATGAAACAGTTGGATGGAAACAAGATTGAACGATACATGTCGGTTCCTATTGCATTGACTTTAAACCAACCTATTTTCGGAGTAAATACTTTTAAATGGAACAGACGTATTGAACCGGTACGTTATGCCGAAGCAAAGGCGGCTTTCTTGACAGCAACCGAAGAAGTAACCTTGACTACCATTGACTGTTTCTTTAATTTGTTGTTGGCAAAAGAGAATGTGGGGATAGCTCGACAGAATTTGGAGAATGCAGAGAAATTGTACGAGGTAGCAAAGGCCAAACGGAGAATGGGACAAATCAGTGAGAATGATGTGCTTCAGCTAAAGTTGAATGTATTGAATGCTCAATCTTCATTGACGGACAATGAGAGTTCTTTAAAAAGTTCGATGTTCCAGCTACGTTCGTTATTGGCTTTAGAAGAAACGGAAGAATTAGAACCTGTTTTGCCTGATAGACTTCCGTCCATGTTACTCAATTATCAGGATGTGCTTGATAAGGCGTTGGCCAACAATTCTTTTGCGCATAATATCCGTCGTCGGCAATTGCAAGCGGATTATGAAGTAGCAAAGGCGAAGGGAAATATGCGTCAGATTACTTTGTTCGCACAGGTGGGCTATACCGGCACAGACCAAAGTTTTAAGGGAGCATACGATCCTTTGAAGGACAATCAGGTAGTAGAAGTAGGCTTTCGTATTCCAATATTGGATTGGGGAAAGAGACGAGGACAAGTCAAAGTTGCAAAGAGTAATCGTGAGGTAGTGCAAAGCCGTTTGCGTCAGGAGACAATGGACTTCAACCAGAATTTGTTTATTTTGGTGGAGCAGTTCAACAACCAACGGGCACAGCTTGATATTGCAGAAGAAGCTGATCAAATTGCTCAAAAGCGATATAAGACGAATGTGGAGACCTTTATGATTGGTAAAATCAGTACATTGGACTTGAACGATGCACAAGTAAGCAAGGATACGGCTCGCCAAAACCATATTAGTGAGTTGTTCTGGTATTGGCGTTATTATTACCAATTGAGAAGTTTGACACTTTGGGATTTTGAAAAGAATACCAATATTGATGTAGATTTTGAAAAGATTGTCAAGCAGTAAGAGGTAAGTTTCAGAATTAATCCATACATTTGCATAAGTATGATATTGATAATAGATGATGATAGTGCCATTCGCACCTCTTTGAGCTTTTTGCTAAAGCGGGCGCATTATGAGGTGGAAGCCGTTTCCAATCCAAAGGAAGCGATGGGAGTGGTACGTGCAGTAGCCCCGGATTTAATACTGATGGATATGAATTTTTCCTTGTCTACGGATGGAGACGAGGGAATCACGCTATTAAAACAAGTCAAATTGTTTCGTCCGGAAGTGCCGGTTATTCTGATGACGGCTTGGGGAAGTATCCAATTGGCTGTAAAGGGGATGCAGGCAGGAGCTTTTGACTTTATAACCAAGCCCTGGAACAATGTGGCTTTGCTGATGCGGATAGAAACGGCTTTGGCACTCAACGATGAAAAGAATAAGGAAGAATCGGTTGTAGACGAAGAAGGCTTTGACCGTAGTCAGATTATAGGAAAAAGCAAGGCTTTGATGGAGGTGTTGGCAACGGTGAAACGCATCTCTCATACAAATGCCTCTGTGCTGGTTACGGGTGAAAGTGGTACAGGGAAAGAATTGATAGCCGAAGCGATACATCGGAACAGTCCTCGGGCAAAGAAACCTTTTGTGAAAGTCAATCTGGGGGGGATTTCTCAGAGTTTGTTCGAGAGTGAAATGTTTGGTCATAAGAAGGGGGCATTTACGGATGCCACTTCGGATAGAATAGGTCGTTTTGAGTTGGCTAATAAAGGAACGATTTTCTTGGACGAAATAGGTGATTTGGATTTGAGTTGCCAGGTAAAGTTACTTCGGGTATTGCAAGAACAAACTTTTGAAGTTTTGGGAGATAGCCGTCCTCGTAAGGTAGACATTCGTGTGGTAAGTGCTACGAATGCCAATCTTCAACAAATGGTGCAGAACCATACCTTTCGGGAAGACTTGTTTTATCGTATCAACTTGATAACCGTTCATTTGCCTGCATTGCGAGAACGCAGAGAGGATATTCCTTTGTTGGTTCGCCATTTTGCAGATAAGTTGTGCGAAATGAATAATTTACCTAAAGTGGAGATTTCTTCTTCGGCTATGGATTATTTGACTCGCTTGCCTTATCCGGGAAACATTCGTGAGCTGAAGAACTTGGTGGAACGAACCTTGTTGGTCAGTGGAAAAGACTGTCTGGAAGATGCTGATTTTGAAGCACAATACCAACGACCGACTGAGCAGGGGATCACTATCAATCTGCAAGGAATGACACTCGATGAAATAGAACGTCAGACGATTATACAGACGTTGAAGAAATACGATAATAATCTCTCTCAGGTAGCTGTGGCGTTGGGCATCAGTCGTCCGGCATTGTATCGCCGATTAGAGAAGTATGGAATATCCATTTAATGGGGGAAGATTGGAATGAAACTGAAATCCTTTTTTTATGTATTGGCTTTACTCTTGGGAGTAGCTTGGATTCTGATGTTCTTAGTCGGAATGAAAGAAAATGGGTGGAGGTTTTATGTGGTGGAAGGGCTGATTACTTTCGGATTGATTTACTTAGTTTATTTTTATCAGAAAATCATCAAACCATTGGATGCTATTGCCAACGGGATGGACTTGTTACGGGCGCAAGATTTCAGTAGCCGACTTTCTAAGGTAGGTCAACGGGATGCTGATAGAATTGTAGAGGTTTTCAATCGAATGATGAATCAGTTGAAAGAAGAACGATTGCGGTTAAGGGAGCAGAACCATTTTCTGGATTTGTTGATTCGTAAATCTCCGATGGGGGTGGTCATCTTGACGTTGGACGGAAATATCTCAATGGTCAATGAAGCTGCCGTTCGTTTCTTGGATGCCCGTCGTGAAGAAGACCTTTATGGCAAGTTGTTGGAAGAGTTGGAAAGTCCGTTGGTGGAAGAAATTCTCCGTTTGCCAAAAGATACTTCAGAAACGATTCGTTTGAGTGATTCGCACATCTATCGTTGTTCTAACTTGTCATTCATCGACCGAGGTTTTGCTCATCCATTTATTTTAATAGAGAGCCTGACGGCCGAGGTCATGAAAGCAGAAAAACGGGCTTACGAAAAAGTGATTCGCATGATTGCCCATGAGGTAAACAATACGGTGGCAGGCGTCACTTCTACACTTGATACGGTGGATGATGCCTTGCAAATGATGGAGGATACGGAAGATTTGAGAGAAGTAATGAAAGTTTGTGTAGAACGCAGTTATAGCATGAGTCGTTTTATTACCAACTTCGCCGATGTAGTCAAGATTCCGGAACCTCAATTACAAGAGGTTAGCTTGAACGAACGGATTATAGCTTGCAAAGTGTTCATGGAAAACTTATGCTCTGAACGGAATATCAATTTGCATTTGGAGTTGTGCGAGGAAAGCCCGCAAGTCCGTATGGATACAACGCTTTTTGAACAGGTTTTGATCAACATTATCAAAAATGCTGTGGAAAGCATTGAAAGCTCAGGAGAAATTTTTATTTTCTCTTCATCTTTTCCTGTAATGCTGGAAATCGCTGATAATGGCAGAGGGATTAGTAAAGAAGTAGAGGCTAAGTTGTTTACTCCTTTCTTCTCGACCAAACCTAATGGGCAAGGGATTGGTTTGATTTTTATTCGTGAAGTATTAATCAAACATGGATTCACTTTTTCTTTGCGTACTTACCCGGATGGAATGACTCGGTTTCGTATTTGTTTCCCTACTTGACTTTTTGCTTGTAGATTTCTGCCCGAGCTAAGATGTCTTTGACAAAATTGAATGTTTCGCGTCCTCGAAAATAGCCGTTTTTACAAACAGGATCATTAAAGTATTCTTCGTGGCTTTTCAATAAAATGTAGTCTGCCACATTGTTATCCCACACATACTTGTCTTTGCCGTATTTCTCAGCCAAAGCCATTGCATCAAATACATGGCCGATGCCTGCATTGTAAGAGCCTAAGACAAACTTCATCTTTTCATTCGGATCGGTAATTTTACTGAATGAACGGGATAGTTGTGCCAAGTATTTGGTGGCGGCCTTTACACTTTCTTCCGCATTGCTTTCTTTTCCTTCGGGAATACCCATAGCCCGGGCGGTTCTTGGCATGAGTTGCATGAGTCCTTTGGCACCTACCCATGAAACGGCCGTTGTATCGAAATTGGATTCATTGTAGGCTAAAGAGGCAATCACTCGCCAATCCCAACCTATTTCCGGAGCATATTTTTTAAATAGATGGTCGAAATGGGAGATTTTCCCGTCTTTAATGGATAGGATAGGGCCATGAGGCATTCGTTTGCTGTTTTCAAAATATTTCTTTGTGCTGGCTTTATAAGCTGGAGAGGTCATATTTCCCTGGTGCCAGCTATAGGCTACTTCGCTTAAAAGCGGAGACGTTTTACGTACAGCCCACGAAGCCCGTTGGTCAAAACTGATGGCGAGGTCTATATTAAGATTGGGGTAGTAGGTCTTGTTTAACTTGGCCAAGTCATTGTCGCATACCACATAATCTATTTCGCCGTTGGCTACTTTCGTTATTAAATCTTCGGTCGTAATGCTATCGTTGTGGATGGGTTGTATGAGGATTCCACCTCCTAATTCTTTATCCAAATTGATAAGCCGGTCTAAATACTTTCCCGATTGGGCATATACTTTCTTTCCGATGAGTTCGGTTACATCTTTCAAGGGCTTTTCTCCTCTCTCATTTCGTTGGACTAACACCTGGTGGGTAATGATGTCTTCTCCACAGAAGATCACACTGTCTTTAAATTCTTTGGTAACGGGGAGGGGGTAGGCTATCAAGTCTCCTTCGCCTTTTAAGAGCAGATGTACTAATTCTTGAGGGCTTCGGGCGGTCTTGATTTTCAGTTTCAAGCCTAATGATTGGGCAAATTGCTTGGCCAATTCATATTGAAACCCCATTGGCTCTCCACGATAATCAAAATAGGAAATGGAACTGTTCAGGGTAAGTGCTACCAAAACTCCGCTGTCTTTCATTTGCGTAAGGTCGTAATGTTCAATGTCAACGGCGGTCTGATGCTGGGCTTGCTGGCGGCAGGCCAACATACATATACAAACAAGTATTAGTAAGGTTATTTGTTTCATTTCAGCGAAATCACTAATTTTGCATCAAAAGTATAACAAAATAATTAAATATCAAATTTATGGTTAAGCACATTGTTATGTTTCAGTTGAAAGATACACTTTCAAAGGAAGAAAAGTTGGATGTAATGAATCGTTTCAAGGCGGCTATCGAAGCATTGCCTGCCAAGATAGAGGTAATTCGTAAAGTATTTGTGGGCTTGAATATCAATGAGGCCGAGCAATGGGATATTTGTCTGGAAAGTGAATTTGATACGTTGGACGATGTAAAATTCTATGCCACTCATCCGGATCATGTGGCTGCGGCTGGTATCTTGAAGGAAGCCAAGCAGAATCGGGCTTGCGTGGATTATGAATATTAATAAGGTATGAAGAAGATTATCAATCCCTGGTTGGGAGTGGAAGGATATTTCTGTTTTGGTTGTTCGCCCGACAATGAAGCCGGAGTGAAAATGGAGTTTTACGAAGACGGCGATGAGATTGTAAGCGTCTGGAAGCCGGAAGCCAAATACCAAAGTTGGTTGAATACCCTACATGGAGGCATTCAGGCGGTCTTGTTGGACGAAATCTGCGGTTGGGTGGTGAGCCGTAAGTTGCAGACAACGGGAGTAACCTCGAAAATGGAAACCCGCTATCTTAAGCCGGTCAGCACGACAGATGAATACTTGGTGCTTCGTGCTTCCATCAAGGAGCAACGCCGGAACATTGTTGTGATTGAAGCTTCCTTGTATAATAGCCAGAAGGTGTTGTGCTCTCAGGCGGTATGTACCTATTTTACCATCTCGCCGGAAAAGGCAAAGGAACAGATGAAGTTTAGCGGATGTGAGGTAGAGCCAGAAGACGTAAATCCAATCATTTGAAAGAAAAATTAAACTTTTTCTGATAATTATTTGTGTCTTTGGATTTAATACTATACTTTTGTCGCAAACAAAACAAGTAAGTATGCA
Source organism: Bacteroidaceae bacterium (assembly GCA_017467385.1). Taxonomy (GTDB): domain Bacteria; phylum Bacteroidota; class Bacteroidia; order Bacteroidales; family Bacteroidaceae; genus Phocaeicola. Next base: position 6,963 of record JAFTSK010000050.1, on the reverse strand, counting down.
AAGAATTTCTACACATCATCATCATTTTCCTAACGATTGAATCGGTGGGCGTGATGTAATGCGTAATGATATAGTAAAAGGCTTGCCGATAATCAGGTAAGCCTTTTTCTTTGTAAAGGTAAAAATAAGGAGAACAAATATGCTAAGAATTGCAGTACAGTCGAAAGGCCGTTTGTTCGAGGAGACAATGGCTTTGTTGCAGGAAGCGGACATCAAGATTTCTTCTTCCAAGAGAATATTATTGGTTCAGTCTTCCAACTTTCCGGTGGAGGTGCTTTTCCTCCGCGATGATGATATTCCTCAGTCAGTGGCTACCGGTGTGGCCGATTTAGGCATTGTGGGCGAGAATGAGTTTGTAGAACGTAACGAGGATGCCGAAATTGTAAAGCGGTTGGGCTTTAGCAAATGCCGCTTGTCGCTGGCGATTCCTAAGGATGTGGAATATCCGGGATTGTCATGGTTTGAAGGCCGTAAGATTGCTACGTCTTATCCGGGTATCTTGGAACGTTTCATGCAAGCGAACGGAATTCATGCCGACATTCATGTCATCACCGGCTCAGTAGAGATTGCTCCCGGAATCAACTTGGCAGATGCCATCTTCGATATTGTCAGCTCAGGTTCTACGTTGGTAAGCAACCGTTTGAAGGAAGTGGAAGTGGTCATGCAAAGCGAAGCCTTGCTCATCGGCAACAAGAATTTGACGGAAGAGAAGAAGGAAATCTTGCAGGAGTTGCTTTTCCGTATCGAAGCGGTCAAGGCGGCCGAAGACAAGAAATATGTGTTGATGAACGTGCCGTCTGACAAGCTGAAGGATATAATCGAAGTGCTTCCGGGCATGAAGAGTCCTACAGTAATGCCGTTGGCACAAGAAGGTTGGAGTTCTGTACATACAGTGCTTGACCAGAAATGTTTCTGGGAGATTATCGGGAAATTGAAGGCTTTGGGAGCCGAAGGTATTTTGGTGCTTCCCATTGAGAAAATGATACTTTAATCCATTTCCCCTCTTGAGAGAGGATTAAGGGGTGTGTGAGACACGTAATCCCATGAATATGCATGTTGATGTATTCTAACACACCCCCTTCCCCCTCTCAAGAGGGGAATAGATAGAAAATAGATTCTAAGAAAATATGAAAAAAATACTTTATCCGGATAAATCTGATTGGAAGGAGATACTTCGACGTCCGGTCTTGAATATGGAAACGCTTCGAGGTACGGTTTGTGAGGTGCTTGAACGTGTAAAGTCGGAAGGAGACAAGGCGGTTATCGAATACGAAGAACGGTTTGATAGCGTAAGGTTGGACTCATTGGCTGTAACGGAGGCTGAAATGAAGGAAGCCGAAACGAATGTGCCTATCGAGCTGAAGGTGGCTATCCTGTTGGCTCAGAGAAACATCTATACATTCCACAAGAAGCAGAAGTTTGAAGGCCGGAAGGTGGAAACAATGGAAGGGGTTACTTGTTGGCAGAAGGCGGTAGGCATTGAAAAGGTGGGATTGTATATCCCAGGTGGAACGGCTCCTTTGTTTTCTACCGTACTGATGTTGGCTGTTCCGGCCAAGATTGCCGGTTGCAAGGAAATCATCCTTTGTACACCACCGAACAAGGAAGGAAAGATTCATCCGGCCATCTTGTATGCGGCTCAGGTGGCAGGTGTCAGCAAGATTTTCAAGGCTGGGGGAGTGCAGGCTATCGGTGCGATGGCTTACGGAACCGAAAGTGTGCCTAAAGTCTACAAGATTTTCGGCCCGGGCAATCAGTATGTGATGGCGGCCAAACAACAAGTGTCTTTGTACGATGTGGCCATTGATATGCCGGCTGGTCCTTCTGAAGTGGAAGTCATAGCCGATGAAACGGCTAATCCGGCTTTTGTGGCGGCCGACTTGCTTTCTCAGGCCGAACATGGGGCAGACAGTCAGGTGGTATTGGTTACAACCTCGGAAAAGCTGTTGGATGAGGTGGAATACGAGGTGCAGCACCAGTTATCCCGTCTGCCACGTTGGGAGATTGCCGAAAAGTCGTTGGCAAATAGCAAGCTCATCTTGGTCAAGGACATGGAAGAGGCGTTGGAAATGACCAACGAATATGCTCCCGAACATCTGATCATTGAGACAAAGAATTATATGGAATTGGCTGAAAAGGTGGTAAATGCTGGCTCGGTGTTCTTGGGTGCTCTGACTCCGGAAAGTGCAGGCGACTATGCTTCGGGTACCAACCATACCTTGCCGACCAACGGATATGCCAAAGCTTATAGTGGTGTCAGCTTGGATAGCTTTATCCGTAAGATTACATTCCAGGAAATTACTCGGGAAGGTATTCAGAACATCGGACCGGCCATTGAGGTCATGGCAGCCAATGAACACTTGGGTGCACACAAGAATGCTGTGTCTGTACGTTTGAATAGTTTGAAATAAATAATATTTCCCCTCTTGAGAGGGGATTAAGGGGTGTGTGATACACGTCTCATGATAATAATCGTTGATGTATTTCACACCCCCTTCCCCCTCTCAAGAGGGGGAGAATTAGAAATAGAATCATTATGAAACCATTGAAAGAACTGACACGACCGAATGTATGGGCTTTGAAGCCTTATTCATCGGCTCGTGATGAATATAGTGGGGTAGAAGCGTCGGTCTTTCTCGATGCCAACGAGAATCCGTACAATGCCCCCAACAATCGTTATCCCGATCCATTGCAAGGAGAACTGAAGGCTTTGATTGCTCCCTTGAAGGGTGTCGATGTGAAGAATATCTTCTTTGGAAATGGTAGCGATGAGGCCATCGACTTGGTTTTTCGGGCGTTCTGTCGTCCGGGTATCGACAATGTGGTGGCCATCGATCCTACCTACGGCATGTATAAAGTGTGTGCCGAGGTGAATGATGTGGAATATCGTCCGATATTGCTCGATGTGTATTACCAGTTCAAGGCAAGCTCATTGCTTTCGGCCATCGATGAGAACACGAAAGCCATCTTCCTTTGTTCGCCCAATAATCCGACGGGGAATAGCCTTTGCCGCAAGGAAGTCGAATCATTGCTGAACCGCTTTGACGGTTTGGTGGTGGTCGATGAGGCATACATTGACTTCTCTGATTCTCCTTCCATGTTGAAGGATTTGGACAAGTATCCGAATCTGATTGTCTTGCAGACATTCTCGAAGGCTTGGGGATGTGCGGCCATTCGTTTGGGTATGGCGTTTGCTTCGCCCGAAATCATTGCTATCTTCAATAAAATCAAGTATCCGTACAATGTCAACTTGCTTACTCAGAAAGAGGCTATCCGCATGTTGCAACGTCCGGAGCAAGTCAAGGAATGGGTGGATACCCTTCTCGAAGAACGAGCCCGACTGATGAAGGAGTTTGCCCAGTTGCCTTGTTGTAAACGGGTTTTCCCGACTGACGCCAATTTCTTCTTGGCCCAAATGTATGAGGCTACACAGATTTATAATTATTTGGTGAGAGAAGGTATCATTGTCCGCAACCGTACCAATGTGGCTTTGTGTAAGGATTGTTTGCGTATCACTATCGGTACGAAGGAAGAAAACGATGCCTTGTTGGAGGCTTTAAGAAAGGTGGAGGTAGAATGAAAAAAGTATTGTTCATAGATAGAGACGGCACGTTGGTCATCGAGCCGCCTGTGGATTATCAGCTCGACGCTTACGAGAAGTTGGAGTTTTATCCGAAGGTGTTCCGGAATTTGGGATTTATCCGTAGCAAGCTCGATTTTGAGTTTGCGATGGTTACCAATCAAGATGGTTTGGGTACTTCTTCCTTCCCCGAAGAGACGTTTTGGCCGGTACACAATCTCGTGATGAAGACTTTGGAAAACGAAGGCATTACTTTTGATGAAGTGTTCATCGACCGTAGTTTCCCTGAAGACAATGCACCTACTCGCAAGCCACGTACCGGTATGCTGGGCAAGTATTTGAACAATCCGGAGTATGATTTGGCCGGTAGCTTCGTGATTGGCGACCGCTATACGGACGTGGAATTGGCCAAGAATCTCGGTTGTAAGGCCATCTTGCTACAAGAGGACAAGTCTTCTCTGATAGAGAAAGGATTGGAAGAATATTGTGCATTGGCGACTACCGATTGGGATAAGATTGCCGAGTTCCTTTTTGCCGGCGAAAGGGTGGCCGAAGTCAGACGCACCACGAAGGAAACTGACATTTATATAAAGGTGGACTTGGACGGAAGCGGCAAGTGTGACATCGCTACCGGCTTGGGATTCTTCGACCACATGCTGGAGCAGATTGGCAAGCATGGTAGCCTTGACTTGACCATTCGGGTGAAGGGCGATTTGGAGGTAGACGAACATCATACTATCGAAGATACAGCCATTGCGTTGGGCGATTGCTTGGCGAAGGCTTTGGGCGATAAGCGAGGCATTGAACGCTATGGTTATTGTCTGCCGATGGACGATTGCTTGTGCCAGGTGGCGTTGGACTTTGGTGGTCGTGCCTGGTTGGTTTGGAATGCCGAATTCAAGCGTGAAAAGATAGGGGAGATGCCGACGGAGATGTTTTTGCATTTCTTCAAGTCGTTGAGTGATTCTGCCCGTATGAACCTGAACATCAAGGCCGAAGGACAGAACGAACACCATAAGATAGAAGGTATCTTCAAGGCGTTGGCTCGTGCCATCAAGATGGCTGTGCGTCGGGATATTTATCATTATGAAGTGCCTTCGAGCAAAGGAAGCTTATAATAGAAAAAGGGAGTCAACGACTCCCTTTTTCTATTATAGTTCTTCACATTCTTTCAGCCAGAGTGCGGCACTTGCATCGCTTGGCATACGCCAGTCACCTCGTGGACTCAAAGCTACCGAACCCACTTTCGGACCGTCCGGCAGACAAGAACGCTTGAATTGTTGCTGGAAGAAGCGGCGACAGAAGGTAGTCAGCCATTTCTTGATGGTTTCTTCATTGTATTCTCCCCGGAAGGCGGTGGAAGCCAAGAAGAATATCTTTGACGGGCGGAAACCGAAACGTAAGAAATGATAGATGAAGAAATCGTGCAGTTCGTAAGGGCCTACCAAGTCTTCGGTCTTTTGTTTGATGTTTCCTTGTTCGTCGGCCGGAATCAGTTCGGGGCTGATGGGCGTGTCGACAATATCCAACAAGGTGTTGCGGGACTCATAATCCACCCCGTTCAACGCTACCCAGTTGACCAAGTATTTCACCAATGTCTTAGGAATACTTCCGTTTACGCCGTACATGGACATGTGGTCGCCGTTGTAAGTAGCCCAGCCTAATGCCAATTCCGACAAGTCGCCCGTACCAATGACCAACGCATTTACTTTATTGGCATAATCCATCAGGATTTGGGTACGTTCACGAGCCTGGCTGTTTTCGTAGGTTACATCGTGCTTGGTCATGTCATGTTCAATGTCCTTGAAATGCTGGATACAAGCTTCCTTGATACTGATTTCTCTGACGGTGATTCCCAGAGAAGCCATCAGATTCAAGGCGTTGTTATAAGTACGGTCGGTCGTGCCGAATCCCGGCATAGTGATTCCCAAAATACCTTTTCTGGACAAGCCCAACTTGTCGAAAGTCTTGACACAGACGAGCAGGGCAAGGGTAGAGTCAAGTCCGCCGGAGATACCCATCACTACCGTCTTGCAGTTGGTATGCACCAATCGTTTGGCCAATCCCATGACCTGTATCTCGAAGATTTCCTCGCAACGCTGGTTGAGTGCGTCGCCCTGAGGTACAAACGGATGAGCTTCAACAGGACGAGTCAGAATCAAGTCGCGTTGGTTTACCAACTCTGTACCTACATGAACGGCCGGCTGTTCCTTGCAGTTAGCCATGTTCGCCGAGAAAGTGGTGTTGGTACGACGTTCGTTTCGGATTCGTTCCACATCAATTTCACTGATAATCAGCTGTTCTTTCAAGGAGAAACGTTCGGAAGCGGCCAAAAGCGTACCGTTTTCGTAAATCAGTCCGTTTCCACCGAATACCATATCGGTCGTTGATTCACCGAAGCCGCAAGAGCTGAATACATAGCCGCCCAATGTGCGAGCCGACTGCTGGCTGAGCAGTGAACGAAGGTAGTGGTGCTTGCCGATACATTCGTTGTCGGCCGAGAGGTTGAAAATGATTTCGGCTCCCTTCAATGCCAGTGTAGAGCTGGGTGGGACAGGAGCCCATACATCCTCGCAAATCTCAATGCCGAAGCAAGTTTCCTGGGTATCGAAAAGCAGGTTGGCTCCGAAAGGAATATTTTGTCCGCAAAGGCGGATAGACGTTTCTGTATGAGTAGAAGCAGACGAGAACCAACGCTGTTCATAGAATTCCTTGTAGTTCGGCAGATAAGTTTTAGGTACAACACCCAATATCTTTCCCTTCTGAAAGACAACGGCGCAGTTCATCAAGGTGGCATTGACCACTATCGGCATTCCCACAATGGAGATGATATCCATCTGACGGGTGTTGTTCATGATTCGCATCAGCGCGATTTCGGCTTCCTCCAATAACAACGTTTGTCCAAACAAATCGCCACAAGTATAGCCGGTGATACACAATTCGGGGAAGACAATGATTTGTACCCCTTTACCATCGGCAATGGCAATCTGGGCATCAATCTGTTGGGCATTGAACTTGCAGTCGGCTACCTTTACAGCTGGTACGGCGGCTGCTACTTTTACAAAACCATATTTCATACGTTCCTATATTAATATGTTACGATGTTGCAAAAATAATCATTCCGAACAGAAAACTGCCATTTTAATAAAAAAATATCAGCGTAATATTTGTCTTTTTCTAAAAAGTCTTTATCTTTGCAATGGAAAACTAATTGTAATAATTACAAATCTGGAAAGAAAGACGCAGATGAAGACCTACGAATACCTGATAAGTTTTGGTGTAAAGCCTTCCGTTCAGCGCATGGCGATAATGGATTACCTGTTGACGCACCGCACACATCCCACGATTGAAGAAATATATTTGGCTTTGTGTGATGACATTCC
>JAFTSK010000049.1 GCA_017467385.1 Bacteroidaceae bacterium | reverse complement strand
TTCGTACACTCCTAACTTGGATAAGTTGGCCTGCATGGGGCGAACCGGAAAGCTTACGACCGTTGCCGAAGGCTTTCATCCGGGAAGCGAAGTTGCCAACATGTCTGTGTTGGGATACAACTTGCCGAAGGTGTACGAAGGTCGTGGCTCTTTGGAGGCGGCGAGTATTGGGGTGGAGTTGCAGCCTGGTGATATGGCGATGCGATGCAACCTGGTTTGCATAGAAGGAGAAATCCTGAAGAATCATTCGGCTGGGTATATTACCACTGAGGAAGCCGATGTATTGATTCGTTATTTGCAGGAAAAGTTAGGCAATGAACGTGTGCGTTTCTATACGGGTGTGCAATATCGTCATCTGTTGGTAGTCAAAGGAGGCAACAAGGAGTTGGATTGTACTCCACCACATGATGTGCCATTGCAACCTTTCCGTCCATTAATGGTGAAGGCGGAAACTCCCGAAGCACAAGAAACAGCCGAGTTGTTGAATGAATTGATATTCAAGTCCCAAGAGTTATTGGTAAATCATCCTCTTAACCAACGTCGGATAGCCGAAGGAAAAGATGCGGCCAATAGCATTTGGCCCTGGAGTCCGGGCTATCGTCCGCAGATGGAACCTTTGTCTGCTATGTATCCGAACATTCGGAAAGGTTCAGTCATTTCGGCGGTCGATTTAATTAATGGTATCGGTGTGTATGCTGGTCTTCGTCGTATCGAGGTAGAAGGAGCCACCGGTTTGTATGACACGAATTATGAAAACAAGGTAGCCGCCGCATTGGAAGCCTTGAAAACCGATGATTTTGTTTATTTGCACATTGAAGCAAGCGACGAAGCCGGACATGAGGGAAACTTTTCCTTGAAGCAACGAACCATTGAAGACTTGGACAGAAGGGTAGTTGCCCCCATTTACGAAGCAGTAAAGGATTGGGAAGAACCCGTAGCTATTGCCGTACTTCCCGACCATCCGACACCCTGTGAACTCCGTACCCATACAGCCGAGCCTGTACCTTTCCTTATCTATTATCCGGGTATTGAGCCGGATAGTGTACAGACATTCGATGAAATAGCTTGTGCGGAAGGCATCTACGGAGTGATGAAAGAAAATGAGTTTATGAATGAATTTATGAAGATATGAAATATTATAGCACCAATCACCAAGCACCGGAAGCTTCGTTGCAAGAAGCCGTAGTAAAAGGCTTGGCCTCAGATAAAGGCTTATACATGCCGGAAGTCATCAAGCTGCTTCCGCAATCGTTCTACGATAACATCGAGAACCTGTCTTTTCAAGAAATCGCTTATCAAGTAGCCGATGCTTTCTTTGGCGAAGACGTGCCGGCCGAGGTTTTGAAACAAATTGTGTACGACACCTTGAACTTTGATGTACCGGCAGTAAAAGTGAAGGAAAATATCTATTCGTTGGAACTTTTTCATGGTCCTACATTGGCATTTAAGGATGTGGGAGGTCGTTTCATGGCACGTTTGTTGGGTTACTTCGTCCGAAAGGAAGGACAGAAGCAAGTGAATGTGTTGGTGGCCACTTCGGGAGATACCGGTAGTGCAGTAGCCAATGGTTTCTTGGGAGTAGAAGGCATTCATGTGTATGTGCTTTATCCGAAGGGAAAAGTTAGCGAGATTCAAGAAAAGCAATTTACTACATTAGGCCGAAACATTACAGCCCTTGAGGTTGAAGGAACCTTTGACGACTGCCAGGCATTGGTGAAGAATGCTTTCATGGATGCAGAACTCAATGCTCGCATGAAACTGACTTCAGCCAATTCCATCAATGTAGCCCGTTTCTTGCCGCAAGCTTTCTATTATTTTTATGCGTATGCCCAATTAAAGAAAGCAGGTAAGGCAGATAACTTGGTGGTATGTGTTCCGAGTGGAAATTTTGGAAACATTACCGCTGGTCTCTTCGGCAAGCGTATGGGATTACCTGTCAAGCGATTCATTGCCGCCAACAATCGCAATGACATTTTCTATCAATATTTGCAAACGTCTCGGTACAATCCTCGTCCATCGGTTGCCACCATTGCCAATGCGATGGACGTAGGCGATCCAAGTAACTTTGCTCGTGTATTGGCACTTTATGAAGGAAGCCACAAAGCCATTTGTGCGGAGATTTCCGGTGTTACCTATACGGATGAGCAAATTCGTGAAACCGTAAAGGCCGTCTATCAGGAAACCGGTTACTTACTTGATCCTCATGGCTCGTGTGGCTATCGGGCATTGGAAGAAGGTTTGCAGGAAGGTGAGGTAGGGATATTCCTCGAAACAGCTCATCCAGCCAAGTTCCTTGATACGGTAGAAAGCATTATTGGAGAGAAAGTAAAAATACCAGCCAAGTTGCAGGAGTTCATGAAGGGAACCAAGCAAAGCATTCCAATGTCGAAAGACTTTGAAGCGTTTAAAGCTTATCTGATGAAAGAATAATAAATTGTAGAGGCGGACACAAAAAGTTCGCCTCTACGTTTTTTGTATATTTTATTGAATAGCTTTCAATAGCTGTTCCCCATGTGTCTTGGTCTTAATTTCTTTCGGAAGGAAAACCTTTTCGATGATTCCTTCTTCGTTGATAAGGAAGGTGGTACGGAAAGTACCCATATACTTACGGCCGTACATACTCTTTTCTCCCCATACCCCCATTGCTTCCACCAATCTCTTGTCTGTATCGGCAATAAGAGTAAAAGGCAATTCGTTCTTCTCAATAAATTTCTGGTGGGAAGTCGCACTATCTATGCTGACTCCAATCACTTCACATCCCTGTTCTTTCAAGGCGGAATAATTGTCGCGAAGGCTACATGCTTCGGCGGTACAACCTGAAGTATTATCTTTCGGATAAAAATAAAGAACCACCTTCTTTCCCTTATAGTTACTCAACAAGATTTCCTCTCCCTTTTCATTGATGCCCAATATTTCTGGCGCCTTTTCTCCTATATTCATCATTTGATTTGTTTTTATAATAGACAAAAATAGCATTTCTAACCGATGTTGGCAAGAAATGCTACCATAATTATTAGGTTATCCGTTGTTCTTGTTAATTAGATTGACCACAACTTTGACCATGACATCTTTTTCCTCAGTACGACTTTCTGCGATCATTAAAGTCAAGGCTACAAGCGTGCCGTCGCTTATACGTTTGGAACCATCGGAATGATAAAGGATACCATTATTCTGCATGAACCAGAGGAACAATGTAGCGGCAATGCGTTTGTTCCCATCACTGAACGAATGGTTTTTTGTAACCAAATAAAGTAACATCGCTGCTTTTTCCTCGACTGACGGATAGAGTTCTTCTCCACCAAAGGTTTGATAAATCTGCCCGATCGAACTTTTGAAGGAATCGTCTTTTTCATTTCCGAACCAGCGGCTTTCGCCAAACTTCTTTTTCAAGTTCATAATGGCAGACATCGCATTTTCGTATGTTGCATGGAATTTTTCCTCAGGCGTTGTTTCCTCTACAATCAGTTGCTGATAATCGTATCTGTCGAGAGTGTCAAGGGCGTATGTGTAATCCGTAACCACTTGAATCAGTTCGAGATTCTCTTCGTTGGTAAGTTCTGGTTGTGAATGGATGGTACGACCTAACACTTTGACTAACTGACTCAGTTCTTCATACTTTTGAGTAGCTATTCGGTCGTTGATGGCATAGCCTTTG
>JAFTSK010000005.1 GCA_017467385.1 Bacteroidaceae bacterium | reverse complement strand
TGATGATGGCAGTTCGGTTTTCCAACTCATCTTTGAGTGTCTGTTTCTGTTGGCAAAGCTCATGGATATAGTTTGACATCCCTTGCTGAACTTTTTGGCTTTCCTTGATATGGTGTTGTGTAACTTCCAGTTCCGTTCTCAACTTGTCCATGTTTTGTGATGAAAGATACTCTTTTTCCTTCAATTTTTGTTCTAGAAGACGGGCAATGGACTGAAGGCTTTGTTCCCGTTCATCAGCTTCAAGTTGTATCTTCTCTATTTGCAGCCCGTTTTCAATCTCCATTTTCTTTAATTTGTTCAAATAGTCCTTACGGAGTTTTTTCCAGACAAAGAAAATCGTAACTACAGCAATGAATGAAATCAAGGAGACACTTATTGTCCGTAGTGTTTTCTCTATACGAAGTTTATAGGCTTTAAATTCCAGTTCCTGATTCAAATAGTTGTTCTGGGTGGTCAATACAGGTTGTTGCAAAGATTCCCGAATGATTGAGTTTTGATAAGTAATGCTTTTTTCCATGCAGCGATAGGCCTCTTTCCACGCTTCATTCATCAAATGAATTTGGGATTCAGCATAATATAGATTAATGGAATCTTGTAAGTTTTGAGCATTATTCCATCCTTCTTGCAAATACTTGAATGCCTCCTTGAAATTCTTATTCTTAGCATGAAGTCGAGCAATATAAGTTTTGAATGTTGCAGTCGTATTTTTATTTCTATTGTCTTGAATGTATTCATTATACCAGTGAGTGGCCTCTTCCCATTGAGACCTATCAATACAAATGGCTATCAGATTGCTGATTGCTGATTTAATAAGCGATTTATTTTTTTGTTTTTTTGATTCGTCCAAAGTGATGCTTAAAATACGATAAGCATTCTTTTCATCATTCATATTTCTATAGATATCGCTTAAAGTCAATTGGGCTTGTATCTTGTGAATAGGCTTATTAGCTTTATCAAAATATTCAATTGCTTGCTTGTGTGCTTGCAAGCTTTTGGGAAAATCATAATAAGAATAATAGATGAGTCCTATCTGTTTATATAGCAATCCCGCTGCATAGTCATCTCCCAACTCATCTACCAGTTGTTCCGCCTCCATATAGGCCAATGTAGCCTGAGTAGGGTTATTGGCATTGGTATAGATGCGTCCCAAGTAATAATAGGAAAGGAACTTGGCTTTTATATCGTCGCGGTCCTTGTAGTAGTCCACGGCAATGTTTATCAGTGAGTCGCTGGTCAGGTCGATATAGTTCTTGTCCAGTGCCTGGCTGTAGAGCAGGGCATAACGGGCATGATGCGCCGGAGTCTGCAACTCGGGCTGCGCAATGCCTTTCAGAAGATTCAAGGCAGAGTCGGGGTATTCGTTCATCACGGTTTCTGCCTGTAGCAGTTTTTCCGCCACAAGGTATTGCCTTTGGCAACCAAGAAAAAACGAAGACATTATTAACATCAACACAATGACCCAATTCCCCAACGATCTTATCATATATAGTTCTACTTAGATTAAACAATTTATTGCAAAAGTAGTATTTTTCTGAGCAAACATACACATAAAAGGATGTATTCTTGAATAAATACACCCTTTTTAGGCTTAGAGTCTCAAACTTTTTGTCTTATTGGGCACTAAAAAGCCTTTTGTTATTTTAGATTCCTCCTTTTCTTCACTTGATTTTGTAGGTACTATTTCCAACTGAATCTTGCGTTCGAGTGCAGAAAGTTCGCTCTTCAACCGCTTTAATACGTCTTCTTTCTTCCACACCTTACCCGCGATCTCTTGAAGTTGCGGAATATCCCTTGCCAATGCTTCGTTTTTCTCTTTCCGTTGGGATATTATACCGGGTATCTTCTCCAACGCATTGAGGAAGTTGGTAGCAGCGGCTTTCGGATCAACCATTGCAAGATGTCCGTTATTGAAGGTATATTTGTAATGACCTTCTATCACGAAACGGTTTTCAATGGTAGCCAATCCGCTTGCAAGCGATGTTTCACTGATTACTTTGATAGGAAATCCATACAATTCGCCCACACGGACATACTTACCGCCCGTAGTAGCATTCTTGGCTATCTCCTGTAACTTCTTTCCGATGGTTTTCTCATCAGTAGAATGGAAATCGTCCAACTTTATAAGGTTCAGCCTGTTGCCGTTCTTGTCGGTCTTGGCAACAGCAAGGAACTTGTTATAGTCTGCCATCATGCCGTCAATGATTACACGGTTGTTATCATATTCCTTCTGAATGCTATTCAAGGTAAACTCAGCATTTGCCTTACTCTTGTTGAACGACTTTCGTTCACCCTCCAACGATGCTATCTTCTTTTCCAGCTTCGCCTTTTCAAGCAGGTCGGTATTACCCGAAAGGATAGCCATATACTCCGAAAAGTTCATGCCTGACTTTTCGTCCATTGCTCCCTCGTCAATGGTTCTTGCACCCATAGCACCGCTTTTGAGCTGTGTGATGAAAGTCTGCTTGCAATGAAGTAGGTTGAACTTGTAACTGTCCAATGACTTTTCCACCGCGTAGATGATTACATCCACATTGTCGTCCGCAAAATGCTTGGCAATCTCGTTGCCTGCACGCACACCACGACCGTCACGCTGTGCAAGGTCGGAGGGTCGCCAGGGTGTATCCAAATGATGGATGGCCACACACCGTTTTTGGGCATTGACTCCCGTTCCGAGCATACTTGTAGAGCCGAACAGCACACGCACCGAACCTTCGTTCATGGCGGCTATCACCGCCTTGCGTGCCTTCTCGTTCTTGCACTCCTGAATGAAGCGGATTTCCGAAGCAGGTATGCCGTAATCCTCCGTCAGCTTACGTTTGATTTCGGAATAGACATTCCACCCGTTACCAGGCTGATATGTACCCAAATCCGAGAATACGAACTGCGTTCCCTTCTGTGCATCGTACTTGTTGTAGTATTCCGCTATCATCTTGGCACAATGGCTTGCCTTGTTGTCGGGATGGTCTTCGTACTTGTTTTCATCAATCATACGCCTATCCAACGCCATCTTACGGGCATAGTCCGTAGCGATGAGCATCTT
>JAFTSK010000048.1 GCA_017467385.1 Bacteroidaceae bacterium | reverse complement strand
AATTATAAACGATGATTTTTGATTTATGAACACTTACAACTATCACACTCAATACAATACGATGCTTGGCGACTTGCACACCCCCGTCAGCACCTATCTGAAAGTACGCGACCTCTTTCCACAAAGCGCCCTCATGGAAAGTTCCGACTATCATGGAAGCGAAAACAACCGTTCGTTTATCGGTCTTGATCCGGTGGCAAGCATTGGTATCAATCATGGTATCGCTACCGCCACGTTTCCGGATGGAAGCATTGAAGAACACCCTATCCATGACACGTATCGGGTGGAAGATGCCTTGAACGATTTCCTAAGCTGCTTCCAGGTATCGGGAGAAGGAAGCAACTATTGCGGACTTTATGGGTACACTACCTTTAATGCTGTTCGCTACTTCGAGCATATCAACGTAAAAGACAGCCGGGATGCCAAGAACGATGCTCCCGACATGCTCTACATTCTTTACAGATACTTGATTGTCTTCAACGACTTCCGCCACGAAATGATGTTGGTGGAAATGCTGCAAGACAAGGAGACAAGCCACTTTGACCAGATAGAGAAAGCGATAAACAACCGTAACTATACCACCTACGATTTTCGTGCCGTAGGCGAAACTACCAGCACCCTGACCGATGAGGAACACAAGGCAAACATCCGCAAAGGGATTGCCCATTGTCTGAGAGGCGATGTGTTTCAGATTGTATTGTCCCGTCGGTTCATCCAGCATTATGAAGGCGATGACTTCAAACTTTATCGGGCATTGCGCAGTATCAATCCTTCGCCGTATCTGTTCTATTTCGACTTCGGTGGTTTCCGTATCTTCGGTTCCTCTCCCGAAACCCATTGCAAGATAGAAGACGGACGAGCCACCATTGATCCGATAGCCGGCACTACCCGACGCACCGGAGACAAACAACAGGACGCCCAACTGACGACGGCTCTTCTGGCCGATCCGAAAGAGAATGCCGAACATGTGATGTTGGTGGACTTGGCGCGTAATGACCTTAGCCGGAATTGTCATGAGGTAAAGGTAGACTTCTACAAGGAACCTCAATATTACAGCCACGTCATTCACTTGGTCAGTCGGGTAAGCGGAACGTTGGACGAAGGTGCCAATCCCATCAACACATTCATCGACACCTTCCCTGCCGGCACGTTGAGTGGAGCACCGAAGGTCAGAGCCATGCAACTTATCAGTAAGTACGAGCCTCACAGCCGGGGAGCCTACGGCGGATGTATCGGTTTTATCGGACTGAACGGTACGTTGAACCAAGCCATTACCATCCGAACCTTTGTAAGTCGCAACAATGAGCTTTGGTTCCAAGCCGGCGGAGGTATCGTAGCCAAGAGCAACGAAGAGTATGAACTTCAGGAAGTGAACAACAAATTGGGTGCTTTGAAGAAAGCCATCATCATCGCAGAGAAAATGTAAAAACCGAACAACAATGAAAACAGTCATCATAGATAATTACGACTCCTTTACTTATAACCTCAGTCATTTGGTAAAGGAAGCAGGTGCGGAAGTAACCGTTCTTCGCAACGACCAATTTGAGTTGGCCGACTTGCAAGTCTTTGACAAAATCATTCTTTCACCCGGTCCGGGTATCCCTTCCGAAGCCGGTTTGCTGATCGAGGTCATTCGGGAGTATGCAGGCAAGAAGCCCATTTTGGGAGTCTGCTTAGGCGAACAGGCCATTGGAGAAGTATTCGGTGGAAAGCTCATCAACCTCAGTGAAGTCTTTCATGGCGTACAGACACCCATTACAATTACGGGAAAAGATTCTCTGTTTGAAGGATTGCCCGAAACCGTCAATGTAGGCCGTTACCATTCTTGGGTGGTTGCCTCGGAAGGGCTACCCGATTGTCTGGAAATAACAGCCATCAGCAAAGAAGGCTACATCATGGCACTTCGGCACAAGACCTACGATGTACATGGCATCCAGTTTCATCCCGAATCCGTACTGACACCCGACGGAAAGAAAATGATTGAAAACTTCTTAAACAGACAATGATATGAAACAGATATTATCCCGCCTCTTCAACCACGAAGAACTGACCGTCGAAGAGGCAAAGACATTACTTTTGAACATTACAAAAGGTCAATACAATGACACTCAAATCGCTTCCCTGCTGACCGTCTTCCAAATGCGGGGAATCAAGGTTGACGAACTCATCGGGTTCCGCGAAGCGTTGTTGACTACTCGTGTACCGGTCGACTTGTCGGCTTATCGTCCGATTGACATTGTAGGTACAGGGGGCGACGGGAAAAACACGTTCAACATCTCGACTTGTGCCTGCTTTGTGGTGGCAGGAGCCGGATACAAGGTCGCCAAGCATGGCAACTATGGAGCTACTTCGGTCAGCGGAGCCAGCAACGTCATCGAGCAGCATGGGGTAAAGTTTACCAACGAACAGGATAAGCTGACACGTTCTATGGAAGGGTGCGGCATGGTGTATATGCACGCCCCGCTGTTCAATCCAGCCATGAAAAGTGTAGCCGGTGTACGGAAAGCCTTGCAAGTACGAACCATCTTCAACTTGCTTGGTCCGTTGGTCAATCCTTGCAAGCCGGCTTATCAGCTGTTGGGTGTGGCCGACCTTCCCCAAATGCGCCTTTACACCAATGTCTTCCAGAAATTAGGCATCGGTTTTGCTGTTGTGAACAACCTTGACGGCTATGACGAAATCTCATTGACCGACCAGTTCAAGGTGATGACCAACCGTTACGAAACCATCTACAAGCCATCGGAATTGGGCTTCTCGCTTGCCCGTCAGGAAGAACTTTTCGGAGGGAATACTCCTGAGGAAGCTTCCCGTATTTTTGATGATGTCTTACAGAACCAAGCCACCAAAGCCCAGACCGACTGCGTACTTATCAACGCTTCCTTTGCTATTCAGGCGATGGAACCGAGCAAGTCCATCGAGGATTGTGTGGCAGCAGCCAAAGAGTCATTGGAAAGCGGAAAGGCATTGGCCACATTCAAGAAATTCATTGAAATAAACAGTTGAGCCATGAAAGATATATTGGATGAAATCGTAGCAAACAAGCGAATGGAAGTTGCCCGACAGAAGGAAGCAGTCAGCTTGAAGCAACTGATTGACCTTTGCGACTTGTCGGTTCCTACCCTCAGTATGAAGGAGGCATTGGAAGCCTCAACCACCGGAATTATTGCCGAGTTCAAACGGCGTTCCCCCTCGAAAGGTTGGATCAAGGAAAACGGAGATGCCCATATTATTCCGTCCAACTATGAACAGGCAGGAGCTTCTGCCCTCTCCATCCTGACCGACGAGACATTCTTCGGTGGCTCTTTGAAAGACATTCGGATTGCCCGTCCGTTGGTTAAGTTGCCCATTCTTCGGAAGGACTTTATCATCGACGAATATCAGTTATATCAAGCAAAGGCTGTGGGAGCCAATGCCGTATTGCTCATCGCCGCCTGTCTGACCATCGGCGAATGTAAGGCATTGGCGGCAAAGGCACACGACCTCGGTTTGGAAGTCTTGCTTGAGGTACATCAGGAGAAGGAACTGGAGTACATCGGTCTGCACACCGACATGGTGGGCGTGAACAATCGCAACCTCGGCACGTTTCATACTGATGTGGAAAATTCTTTCCGCATGGCAGAGCTTCTT
>JAFTSK010000047.1 GCA_017467385.1 Bacteroidaceae bacterium | reverse complement strand
CGTTAACGTCGAGACATAACATAGATAATTAATAAATAATATATAACAATTAAAATTTAACAAAATGCCTACTATTCAACAATTAGTAAGAAAAGGAAGACAGGTATTGGTTGAAAAGAGTAAGTCGCCGGCACTTGACTCATGTCCTCAAAGACGTGGTGTTTGTGTTCGTGTGTACACTACTACTCCGAAGAAGCCGAATTCTGCAATGCGTAAAGTTGCTCGTGTGCGCTTGACAAACTCTAAGGAAGTAAACTCTTACATCCCGGGTGAAGGCCACAACTTGCAGGAACACTCAATCGTTTTGGTACGCGGTGGTCGTGTGAAAGACCTTCCGGGTGTACGTTACCACATCGTTCGCGGTACATTGGATACAGCTGGTGTAGCTGGTCGTACTCAAAGACGTTCTAAGTATGGTGCTAAGCGTCCAAAACCAGGTCAGGCTCCGGCAGCAGCAAAGGGTAAGAAGAAATAATACCTCCTCCTTTAAAAGAAAAAGTATTTAAATTTTAGTTTTGGTTTGTTGGAAAAAGCTATAAAGGTTGAGTAAATGCCTCAGAGGAGGCGTTGAAGTAAACAAAGAAGCAAACAGCCCCAAACAAAACATTATTTTTGAGTAAAAAATGAGAAAAGCAAAACCAAAAAAACGTGTGATCCTCCCGGATCCAGTATTCGGTGACCAAAAGGTTACTAAGTTCGTAAATCACTTGATGTACGATGGTAAGAAGAACACTTCTTATGAAATCTTCTATACTGCACTTGAAACAGTGAAGACTAAGCTTCCTAACGAAGAAAAGACTGCTTTGGAAATCTGGAAGAAGGCGTTGGACAACGTAACTCCTCAGATTGAAGTAAAGTCTCGCCGTATCGGTGGTGCTACATTCCAGGTTCCTACTGAAATTCGTCCGGATCGTAAGGAATCAGTATCTATGAAGAACCTGATTCTTTTCGCCCGCAAGCGTGGTGGTAAGTCAATGGCCGACAAGTTGGCTGCTGAAATCATCGATGCTTTCAACGAACAGGGTGGTGCTTTCAAGCGTAAGGAAGATATGCACCGTATGGCTGAAGCTAACCGTGCATTTGCTCACTTCAGATTCTAATCAAGTATTAATTAACAAGTTATAAGGAAGAAAAATGGCAAAACAAGATTTGCATTTGACCCGTAATATCGGTATCATGGCTCACATCGACGCCGGTAAGACTACAACTTCTGAACGTATTCTGTTCTACACCGGTCTTACTCACAAGATTGGTGAAACTCATGACGGTACCGCTACAATGGACTGGATGGCTCAGGAACAGGAACGTGGTATTACTATTACTTCTGCCGCTACAACCACATTCTGGAACTATGCCGGCAACAAGTATAAGATTAACTTGATTGACACTCCGGGACACGTTGACTTTACTGCTGAAGTAGAACGTTCACTCCGCGTATTGGACGGTGCAGTTGCTACTTATTGTGCAGTAGGTGGTGTTGAACCGCAGTCTGAAACAGTATGGCGCCAGGCTGACAATTACAATGTTCCACGTATCGGTTATGTAAATAAGATGGACCGTTCGGGTGCTGACTTCTACGAAGTAGTTCGTCAGATGAAGGATGTTTTGGGTGCAAATCCATGCCCTATCGTAATTCCTATCGGTGCAGAAGAAACATTCAAGGGTGTAGTTGACTTGATTAAGATGAAGGCTATCCTTTGGCATGATGAAACTATGGGTGCAGACTACGATGTAGAAGATATTCCTGCAAACTTGGTGGATGAAGCCAATGAATGGAGAGAAAAGATGCTCGAAAAGGTAGCTGAATACGATGACGCTTTGATGGAAAAATTCTTTGATGATTCTTCAACTATCACAGAAGAAGAAGTAATGCGTGCTTTGCGTGCTGCTACATTGAAGATGGATATCGTTCCGATGCTCTGCGGTTCTTCATTCAAGAACAAGGGTGTTCAGACATTGCTTGACTATGTATGTGCATTCTTGCCTTCTCCATTGGATACTCCGGCTATTGTTGGTACTAACCCGACAACAGGTGCAGAAGAAGACCGTAAGCCGTCTGAAGATGAAAAGACTTCTGCTTTGGCATTTAAGATTGCAACAGATCCGTATGTAGGTCGTTTGACATTCTTCCGCGTTTACTCTGGTAAGGTAGAAGCTGGTTCGTATATCTTCAACACTCGTTCCGGAAAGAAAGAACGTGTATCACGTTTGTTCCAGATGCACTCAAACAAGCAGAATCCGGTTGAAGTAATCGGTGCTGGTGATATTGGTGCAGGTGTTGGCTTCAAGGATATTCGTACAGGTGACTCTTTGTGCGATGAAGATGCTCCAATCGTATTGGAATCTATGGACTTCCCAGAACCGGTAATCGGTATTGCAGTTGAACCTAAGACTCAGAAGGACTTGGATAAGTTGTCTAACGGCTTGGCTAAGTTGGCTGAAGAAGATCCGACATTTACAGTGAAGACTGACGAACAAAGCGTTCAGAATGTAATCTCTGGTATGTGTGAATTGCACTTGGATATCATTATCGACCGTCTGAAGCGTGAATTCAAGGTAGAATGTAACCAGGGTAAACCACAGGTTAACTACAAAGAATGTATCACTAAGACAGTTGAATTGCGTGAAGTTTACAAGAAGCAGTCAGGTGGTCGTGGTAAGTTCGCTGATATCATTGTAAATGTAGGTCCCGTTGATGAGGATTTCAAGGAAGGTGGTATGCAGTTCGTTATCGAGG
>JAFTSK010000004.1 GCA_017467385.1 Bacteroidaceae bacterium | reverse complement strand
ATGGAGATTACAAGGAATCCCCAAAAAACTTTGGGTACAGGTATTATGTGCCATACCTGAAGGGGGTAAAAAGCTAAAACACTGATTATAAAGCTAAAAAAATATAATAAATCAACTAAAAATTGGAATGCAACATAGAAGAAGGGGCAAACCGATGTGTTTGCCCGATAACGCTTACAAGGGCAGACACATCGGTCTGCCCCTACAAATGTGTGTTAACATGTATATTATTTCCTAAAAATAAGGGCTGAAAGCCCTTAACTTTGAATCTAAAGAATAAAGGATATGGCAAAGATGAAAACTTACACCCTCGATGAACTTACAGATAAGTATATCGGTAAGATAGGAACTCCGAAGAGAGATAAGTTTGAGCAAGACCTCAAAGAGGAGCTTCAGGCATATCATATCGGCGAAGCCATCAAACAGGCAAGAATTGCAAAGAACCTTACCCAAGAACAGCTTGGGGAAAGAATCGGTGTGCAAAGGGCGCAAATATCCAGACTCGAAAAGGGAAAGAGCCTTACTTTCTCTTCATTGACAAGGATATTCAAAGCGATGGAAATCCCCCTCACTTTGGATATGGGCGGAATAGGAAAGATTTCTCTTTGTTAACCATTGGGTGTTTGCAAAATAGAATTAAAAGCAGCGCAAATCATAGGTTTGTGCTGCTTTTTTAAACATCCCCCTTGCCCCCTTCAAAGGGGAGGCAAATTCTATTTTACTTTTATTGGGATAAAAAAGTATCTTCCTGCTTAGGATATTCCGGAAATTCTTTGTTTATTTGCGAAAAGAATTAAAAAGAAAAACGATGGCAGCAACAGTTTTCAATCCTATACAACAGCATTTGTTGATGATGTTTGCACATGACAGCAGCGAAGAGCATCTGAAGGAAGTAAAGGATGTTTTGGTCAAGCATTTCGCGCGAAAGGTAGATGAACGGTTGAACAATCTATGGGATGCCGGAATTTTAGACCAGAAGAAATTGGATGAATTGCGGACAATGCATCTTCATACTGATTTGGCAAGATGAGCAGAATCGTATTGGATACCAATAGCTTGATTCAGAGTATTCCTCCCAGAAGCAAGTTCCATAAAATATGGGAGAGTTTTCTGGAAGGAACAAATGAATTATGCGTGTCTTCTGAAATTTTAGTTGAATATGAAGAAATCCTACAAAGGCTTACAGACATACAAACGGCAAAGTATATCATAGAATTGATATTGAACAATCCATATACAAGGTTCATTACTCCTTATTATCAGTTCAATCTGATTACGGCAGAACCGGACGACAACAAGTTTGTAGATTGTGCCATTGCCGCCAATGCAAAGTACATCGTCACCGAAGATCGGCACTTTGACATATTAAAGAAATGCGATTTTCCCAAAGTGGACATAATCAAGTTGGATGCATTCTTGGAATATGTTATGAAGCAATAGTAAAAGTCTGAGGAATATTTAGCAGTGCAAATCATTGGTTTAGTCTATTTCGTCCGTTGCAACGGACGAATTATAATCAATATCATTCCATTTCGTAAAACAAACGCATCTTCTTTAAGCTTGTAGCTGAGAAACCGCAAATTTTTTTTACGTATATTGTTTCTTGTATTGGAAACATTTGCTGTCTTTGCAATGTTACCATTTAACATTTGAATTCAACTTCGCAAGTAAAAATAAGGGCTGAAAGCCCGCTTACTCTATAGCCCGGGGCATCGTCCCGGGTAGAAAGTGAATGAAGAAGATTGCGCTGAAAGTGCAACACAACCTGTCGTTCTGCACTTTCAGCGCAGCATTAAAGTATGGCGACTATTCCCAGGGCGATGCCCTGGGCTATAGGATGAACGGGCTTTCAGCCCTTAACTTTACTTGCGAAAGTGGAGAAACTGCCAGATTTCTGTTTATCTGCAAAATGAATTAAAAAGGTGAATGTGTATTTTTACACATCCACCTTTTTTGTAGTCCGTGGGGGAATCGAACCCCCCTTGCAAGAATGAAAATCTTGAGTACTAACCGATATACGAACGGACCATCCTCTTTACATCCGAGGGTTTCCCTCTCGTTTGCGGGTGCAAAGGTAAAATAAATATTTGGTTCTTGCAAATATCTTGGTTTGTTTTTTGAAAAATAGTTCTTTTTTGTCCGTCCAAAAACGCTTTGGAGAAAAGAAGAAAACTCTTTGGAGCGCGAGGCAACGCGTCAAAGAGTTTTTTTTCATTCGTCAAACACGCCTAAAAGGTGTCTTAAAACGATTCTTAGAGGTTGTTTGGATTTTCCAAATTCCCCTCTTGAGAGGGGATTAAGGGGTGTGTGAGACACATACAGTTGGGGATACATTCATTGTTGATGTATTTTACACACCCCCTTCCCCCTCTCAAGAGGGGAGATAATTATTTAAAAACAGCTTTTTAGATGTCTTTTATCTCATCCAGATTCTTCTGAATATCTTCGTCCTTCAGTTCATAGTTGACCAAGTTACCTGCCAAATATTGGTCGTAAGAAGCCATATCTATCAGACCATGACCGGAAAGGTTGAACAAAATGACTTTTTCTTCGCCCGTTTCGATACATTTCTTTGCTTCACGAACAGCAGCGGCAATGGCATGACAAGATTCCGGAGCCGGAATGATACCTTCGCTTTGTGCAAACAAGCAACCGCACTCGAACGTTTCCAACTGGTTGATGTCGACTGCTTCCATCAGTCCGTCCTTCAACAATTGTGAGACAATGACACCTGCCCCATGATAGCGTAAGCCACCGGCGTGGATGTTGGCCGGAGCAAAGTTGTGTCCGAGGGTAAACATCGGCAACAGTGGGGTATAGCCGGCTTCATCGCCATAATCGTATTGGAACTTACCACGAGTCAGTTTCGGACAAGAAGCAGGCTCGGCAGCGATGTAGCGTGTCTTCCGGCCTTCCTTGATGGTGTGTCGCATGAATGGGAAACAGATACCGCCGAAGTTGGAACCGCCCCCGAAACAACCGATGACGATATCCGGATATTCACCGGCCATTTCCATTTGCTTTTCGGCTTCCAGACCGATCACAGTTTGGTGCAACGTTACATGGCTCAAGACAGAACCGAGGGTGTATTTACAGTTGGGAGTGGTGCGTGCCAGTTCTACCGCTTCGGAGATGGCTGTACCAAGAGAACCTTGATGGTTCGGAGTCTTGGTCAGAATGTCCTTACCGGCTCTGGTTGACATGGAAGGAGAGGGGGTAACTTGCGCACCGAATGTCTGCATGATACTACGGCGATAAGGCTTCTGGTTGTAGCTGATTTTCACTTGATAAACCGCTGCTTCCAGACCGAATACCTTAGCGGCATACGACAGAGCGGCTCCCCATTGACCGGCACCGGTTTCGGTGGTAATGTTGCTTACACCTTCTTCTTTGCAGTAGTAGGCTTGTGCAATGGCCGAATTCAGCTTGTGCGAACCAATCGGACTGACACTTTCATTCTTGAAATAGATATGTGCCGGAGTACCCAAAGCCTTTTCCAAACCGTAGGCACGAACCAACGGGGTAGAACGCCAATACTTATAGTATTCGCGAACGGTTTCAGGGATTTCAATCCAGGCATTTTCCTGGTCAAGTTCCTGATGACACAACTCCTTTGCAAAAAGCGGATAGAGGTCTTCCGGTTTCAAAGGTTCTTTGGTTTGCGGATTCAGAGGCGGCATCGGTTTGTTTTTCATGTCCGCCTGTATGTTATACCAGAATCTTGGAATTTCGTCTTCCGGCAAGAAAAATCTTTTTTGTTTATTGCTCATAACTTTCAAATTATTAGTTAGGCGGCAAAAGTAAGTAAAAAATGTTATTCCAGCTAATAAAACTCTTCTTTTTTGATTGTTTCTTCCTTTTGTACATATTTGAATGAGACAAATTTTTCAAAATTCGATTAAACCTTTTGGAGATTGGTTAGTCATATCACTATAATTTAGTTTAGTTTTTAGTTTTCTCTGGAGGACCGGTCAATGTGATATTGCCCGGTTTTCGCTTTTTATGGCCGTTTACTTGCATAGATGAGTTTCTTTTTGTTACTTTGCTTTACTTAAAATAGCACATAATGAAACAAAATTATTTTATAGTTCTTCTTTTAATGGCCGGCTTGTCTGGTTGTGGAGATCAGAAGCAGCAAGCAAAGGAAGAAGAAAAGCGAGTTTTTCAGATAGAGAGTGTGGACGAGCAAACCGGTTTGCAACGCATGCAAGTATCCCGAGCCAATCAGGAAATCGTTTGCAAGGGGAAGAAATTCCAGATGTCGGTAGAACGTACTCCTGCTGAGGATTTACCCCATGTGAAAAGCGATATGGGATTGTTTGTAGATAATCGTATCAGCGTAAAGATTACTCGTGCCGATGGTTCGGCCTTGTTTTCTAAAGTCTTTCAGAAAACCGATTTTGCTTCCTATCTTCCGGAATCGTATTTGAAACGTTCCGTCTTGGAAGGCATGGTATTTGACGATGTAAGTACAGCCGATAAGAACGAGATTACGTTGGCGGCCAGCGTCAGTTATCCGATGACCGACTTATATGTTCCTTTCAAGGTGGTTATTTCTCAAGCGGGAAAGATGGTTATTCAGAAGGATGAAGACATGGGAGAGTTTACTCCAATAGAAGAAGATTCGGTAGATAAAGAATAAAAAGAAAGCGCGGCATTTGTACCGCGCTTTCTTTATTGCTGTTTTAGAATTTGTTTTGAAATGTATGTTCCCCCCCTCTTGAGAGGGGGAAGGGGGTGTGTGAAATACATCAACAATGAATGTATCCCCAACTGTATGTGTCTCACACACCCCTTAATCCCCTCTCAAGAGGGGAAGTGATAAATCCCAATAATTTCTTATTCCATTTGTTTATAGTCCTTAGCCAAACCTCCTGTACTGGTTTCCTTGTACAGTGACGGAAGGTCGTGTCCGGTCTGCTTCATTACTTCCACAACCTTGTCGAAAGATACTCGGTGTGTTCCATCGGTAAATGCAGAGTAGATGTTGGAGTCAAGGGCGCGAGCTGCTGCGTAAGCGTTACGTTCGATACATGGAATCTGAACCAATCCACAAACAGGATCACAAGTCATACCCAAGTGGTGTTCCAAGCCCATTTCGCAAGCATATTCTATCTGTGCCGGGCTACCGCCAAACAACTGACTGGCGGCTGCGGCTGCCATTGAGCAAGCTACACCTACTTCGGCCTGACATCCGCCTTCTGCACCCGAGATGGTTGCATTGTGCTTTACGATGTTTCCTACCAAACCGGCAGTAGCCAACGCGCGAAGCATACGCATTTCGCTGAAATCACGACTTTTCTTTAAGTGGTAAAGTACGGCAGGAACAACCCCGCAAGAGCCACAAGTTGGCGCGGTTACGATCTTACCGCCGGATGCATTCTCTTCACTAACCGCCAATGCATACGCAAACACCAAACCACGAGATTTCAAGTTGTCTTTGTATCCGTTGGCTTTTATATAATAAGTAGCGGCTTTACGACGAAGATTCAGCGGACCGGGCAAAGCACCTTCCTGTTCCAAACCTCTTTCGACAGCTTCCTGCATTGTTTTCCAAACTTCATGAAGATAATCCCAAATATCCGACTCTTCACATAGTTGAACGTATTCCCAATAACTGCGTCCGGTACGTTCGCACCAACCCAAAATATCTACCATCTTGCTCATTTCGTAGATGTCCGGCGATTCTGTTGTGCTGATACCTTCTTCAGCCAAAGCACCACCGCCTACACTATACACCGTCCATTCGTCGGTTACTTTGCCGTTCTTGTCTTTTGACTTGAAGAGCATACCGTTAGGGTGGAAAGGGAGGAAGAAATGAGGTTGCCAGATAATTTCAGTAGGGGCATGAGGAGTTAACGTGTCAAGGATAGCTACATCGGTCATGTGTCCTCTGCCGGTAGCGGCCAAACTACCGTATAAGGTAACTTCAAATGATTTTGCTTCCGGATGCTTCGCTAAGAATATCTCGGCTGCCTTACGAGGTCCCATCGTATGACTACTTGATGGCCCGATTCCAATGCGGTATAGTTCTTTTAATGTCTTCATAGATATTGCTTTTTAGGATTTCATGAACGCAAATGTAGTAAATTATATGAGATAACCCAACAAGGAAAGGGAACTTTCTGACTAAAGTTCTTTTTGTACTCCGGAATCTCCGACAATCTGGTACTTCTTTTTCTTGATTAATAGCCCTCTGCCTAATCCTTTCTCTTTATTCTTAGCGTTGTTGACATTAACATCAATGACTTTCTTGTCATAAAAGGTAGATACGTCCTCAAAGATGGTATGCCCAACGATGATGCGTTTTACCTTATAACGTTTCAGTATCAAATCGAGAGTGTAGGAAGCAAGTGGATGGTATTTGTCTGCATTGCGAACCAATCCTCGATACCAAATAGGGCCACTATTTCCGTAAAGGAAAACTGTCAGATCGGACAATGACTTTCGTTCTTTCTTGCTCATGAACAAAGCCTTGCTCATTTCTTCGTTGACGGTTGGAATACTGAGGTTTCGTTCGTAGAACTCTTTGCTAAGTCCTGCATGAACATATAAGTCTTTACCGATAATCTGTATGGTGTTTCGAGTGGCTAACCATTTGCCTAACTCGGTGTCAGGACCGAACAGCTGTGAGTAGGGGACACCTAATTTCTTTGCTAATTGATGGTATTTGGGGGTGGCATATCTTACATCGTTGGCCAATATCATTGGTTCGTGGTTTCCTAACAGAAAGGATACGCAACCACCAACTTGGGCAGCCTCTTGTTCCAATTTGTAGACCAGCCAAAAGATTTGGGGAACATCATCCCCTCGGTCGAAGATGTCTCCGATAATCATCAAATGGTTGGAACCGTACTTCCAGCGGAGTTTCTCGTCAATAATGTCGTTTCCTTGCAGCAGACTGATGACGCAATCCAACCGGCCATGAGGATCGGACATCACGAATACTTGTTTAGGTTGTTTATATTTCCAAGCCGGTCGTTTGACAGAATGTAAAGGAACTTGAAACGTATTTTCTCCTTTGTGGTCGGTAACTGTCAGGGAAAAGTTGGCCGGTAATGTATGATAGACTGTATCATTAAGTTCTCCTTGTGGGTTAACGCTGATGATTCGAGTGCTTCCATCTTTTTGATAAATCACGTATGGCCCATCGGCCGAATGTTGGAGTGTGTCTGTTTCAGTTGCCTCAAAAGCATAAGTTCCGGCGGATAGGCCGGAACTTATGAGTGTTAGAGTGAATGTAATAAAACAGACTAATAAGTTTGTCTTATTCTTCATGTTTGGTTTAGTTTACAGATTAATATTCTGGATTTTGAACCATGTTTGGATTAGTATCCATTTCAGCCTTTGGAATAGGAAGAACGATACGATAGAAGTTCCAGTCAAATTCCATGTGGCTACTGAAATGCTTGGTCTTACTCATCTTGCTATTCTTCACGTCATAGCGTTCTACAGTCAGTCCGTTACGGATAACATCGAACATACGATGACCTTCTGCAACCAATTCTTTACGTCGTTCGTTCAATACATCTTCCAATGATAGTGTCATACCTTCTACGGTCTTGTTCGGGTTGGCACGTCTTACAATCGGATCCAAATATTTAACGGCTGTTTCATTGTCGCCTAATTTTACTGCTGCTTCGGCCGCATTCAAATAAGTTTCTGCCAAGCGAATCAATGGTATATTAGCATCTGTAATGGCTTCGCCTTCTTGTGGCTGATACTTGAATACATAGAAATATCTGTTTTTATCAGTAATAAGCAACTTCAGACGGATATCATCCGGATCTTTTGAAAGGAGATCATAGAATGAAGTAGTGATACACATATCATCGTAACCATCTTTAGAATTAAGATAACCCATACTTTCCTTACCCGGACTGTCAGTTGTTGAGTTCACGATTTCAAAAAGCACTTCACCCGGTGCAATGCTGGTTGCATCGTCTGCCCATGCAAGTGGATAATCATCGTGGCTCCACAATTCCCATCCTTCTCCTTCTGCACCTTCGATGGCTGCTTCAGCCATTGCTAATGCATTGGTGTTATCGCCCTTGTACAAATATACGCGGCTAAGGAGACTCATGGCAGCCCATTTGTTGAACTTACCTTTGTTAAAATCACCACTTAACAAAGAAACGGCAGATGTCAAGTCATTGATAACTTGTGTGTAACATTCTGCAACGGTGTTTCTTGCAGGTTTGCTTTCGATTCCTTTTGAATCGCTAACGATGGGTACACCGAGTGATGCGCCGTTGTCCTTTGTATAAGGATAACCGAAAATACGTGTCAAATCGAACAACGCCATTCCTCGAATAGCCAATGCTTGTCCTTTCAAATCATCTCGATAATCTTCTTTACCAGTAGCGTCAATCTTTTCGATGTTGTTCAGAATCAGGTTACAGTTCTGGATAAAAGAATATAAATTTAACCAATGGCTACTGGGGCCATTGTCCTTAGTGTGTCCGAAATTATAGTAGTCTCCGGTACGTTTAGACAAACTAACGGCCTGCATGTCATCGCCTCTTACATCTCCGTAGTAGACCAAACGTCCTGAGTAGGCATTGGATGACTGCATATCACTATAAATACCGTTTAAGGTAAACTCTACATCCGAAAGGATGTTGATACTGGTGGCTGTTTCTATGGAAGTGGAAGGTTCCAAGTTCAACCATTCGTCCCCGCATGAAGTTGCTGTAAACAGCAGGGAACCCATACATATATAGTTGAATAGTTTCTTCATAAAACTCTGTTTTTAAAGGTTAGAAATTTAAGCTTAAACCGAAAGTTACTGTCTTCAAAGGAGGAGTTCCCCAAATGGCTGTACCACCACTAACTGCTTCCGGATCGTAGTAGTCATGCTTTGCCCATGTCCAAAGATTGTTGGCAGAAGCATACAGACGAAGATTGTCTACACCCACTTTTTGAGTCCATGCCTTCGGGAATGTAAAACCGAATGTCAACGTCTTCAAACGGATAAAGTCGCTACTATGCAAACGGCGAGTTGTTTTATAATCACTCATCGGTACATCCGGACCTTCGATGAATAATTCATAATCAGTAATGTCGCCCGGCTGTTTCCAGCTGTTTTTATAATAAGTTGGGATGTTGGCTTCCAAGTCATCACCACCATGTTCGGTTTTTTGCGCCCAGTTATCGTAGGAGTAACCACCGAACTGATAAGAGAACATGAAATTCAAATCAAACCACTTATAACGTAATGTATTGCTTAAACCACCAATAACAGTTGGTTCTGCATGTTTATCGGTTGCGATGTAATTAGCTTCGCTTGGGTTTTCAGTAATATCCTTAATGTAGTTGCCATTAGCATCTTTTTCGTTGGTATAGAACTGAGGAGCACCTGTTTCCGGATTGATGCCGGCAAATTCGATCAAATAGAAAGTACGGTACGATTCACCGACTTTACGAATTTGGCTACCGCTGGCGATTTCAGTTTGCATACCGTCCAATACCACGATTTCATTCTTGTTGTGAGAAATGTTGAATGTAGTATTCCAAGTGAAATCTTTAGTCTGGATATTGGTAGAGTTAAGTTCCAACTCAATACCGGAGTTCTTCACTTCACCGATGTTCATTAAGTAGCTACTGAAGCCGGTTGTCATGGAAATAGGCATATCCATCAACAAGTTCTTGGTAGTACGAGTGTAGTATTCCAATGTACCGGTAATGCGATTCCACAAACCAAAGTCCACACCGATGTTCAAGTTGTGGTTAGTTTCCCATTCCAAATCTTTGTTTTCAATCTGACTCATGCTGATACCCGGCTGTTCCAAGTAACCGTTTGTCAAGCTGCTCAAACCTTGATAACCGTAATAATCAGAAGGCAATGTACCGTTCACACCGTATGATAAGCGAAGTTTTAAATCTGTCAACCAATCTTGAACAGGTTCCATGAAGGCTTCTTCGCCGATACGCCATGCACCGGATACAGACCAGAAGTTACCCCAACGGCTGTCTTCGTGCAAACGAGAACTACCGTCCATACGGAAGCTGGCACCAAAGTAGTAACGATTCTTGTAGTCGTAGTTCAAACGGCTCAAGTAAGAAACCATGCGAGTACGGTTATTGCTACCGCTAACGCCTTGTGTAGTCATACCGTTGCTGATGGTATTCTTATCGGCTGTAGCAAAGTTAGTAGCGGCTCCTGAGAGGAAATCGCGGGATTGATCGTCGATTTCATAACCGGCCAATACGTCAAAATGATGATCTTCGTTGATGTTGAACTTATAACTCAACTGGTTAGCCCATACCATCTTCTTGTATTCATAGAACTTGGTAGTCATGTAACCGTTGTAATCATCACCATTGGATGTACGTGGGTCTGACCAATCTTTACCCTTTGTATTGGTATAGTCATAACTGAAAGTCGTTTTGAAAATCAAGTCCTTGATAATTTCATACTGTGCATAAACTGTATTGAACGAACGGGTAACGTATTCGCGTTGGTAATCGTAAGTAGCAGACAGTAATGGGTTACGGTCAGAGTTGCGGATGAATTCACGATTCCAACTTCCGTCTTCGTAATAAACAGCATCCGAAGGAACTACACAGTTACGTGATGAATAGAACGGAGAAGTATAGGTTGTACCTTCTGCATGAACGTCCTGGTTCAATGTCGTAAACATAAGGTTGGCACCCAACTTTAATTTCTTGGTGGCTTGGAAGTCTACGTTTACACGACCGCTGATACGTTCCAAACCGGAGTTAAGGGCGATACCTTCTTGTTTCAAATAAGACAGAGAAGAATAGTAGTTAAATCTGTCTGTACCACCGGCGATAGAAGCTTCGTAAGTTTGATGATTGCCTTTTTTAAACAAAATATCATCCCAATCTACATAGCCGCACCAGGGTATTGGGGCGTATGTTTCTATTTCTTCGTCTGCATAGGCAATGGCATCCGCTTCGCTTTCACCATCACGAAGAGCAGCTGCTTTCAAACCATTATAAATGTATTCACGACGTTCTTCGCCACTCATGACCGGACGGTATTCCATTGCAAAGTCAGAGAAACCCCAGTCGGCTTTGAAAGATACTTTGGCTTTACCTTCTTTACCCTTCTTGGTGGTAATGAGTACTACACCGTTGGCTGCACGCGAACCGTAAAGAGAAGCAGCTGCCGCATCCTTGATAATAGTAATGTTTTCGATATCCGAAGTATTGATGGTTGACATGATGTCAAGACCTGCATCCGAATCCATTGTATTGATGCTACCTGAACGTACTGGAACACCGTCGATTACATAAAGAGGAGTGTTGCTGGCGTTGAAAGAACCCATACCGCGAATACTGATGGAAGTAGAAGCACCTGGCTGACCGGATGACTGACTGAATTGTACACCCGGTGCGTTACCTTGCAGCATGTCTTGGAAAGATACCGCAGGCACATCGGCAATCTTACTTGATTTTACATTAGAAGCCGATCCCGCAAATGCCGATTTCTTGAACGTACCGTAACCGGTTACTACGACTTCTTCCATCAATTCAGAGTCTTCCTGAAGGACGATGCTCATGATAGGAGCAGCTTTCATTTCTTGCGTTTGGTATCCGATAAAGGAGATGTTGATAATAGCACCTTGCTTTACATCCAAACTGAACTTACCGTCCATGTCTGTGATTGTACCGTATTCTT
>JAFTSK010000046.1 GCA_017467385.1 Bacteroidaceae bacterium | reverse complement strand
CAATGCCGACGGGATGTGGGGCTATACCCATCAGAACGATTGGGCAGATGAAAGCATCCAAAGCATAGAGGGCGACGAAAAAGTGACCGTTACTTCACATAGTCGGAAGGAGAACTCGCTTTATGCCGCCAAGCTGATTCTTTCGCATCCGTTGGCAGGCGGGCAACTTTCTTTCGGTAGTGAATATACCTATGCCCAACGCATCAATGGATACGAGAATCTGGAAGGTATCTTGAATGATGACGACAGCGAAATCACGGACAACGGAATTTCGGTCTTTGCCGAATATGCACGTCGTTTCGGCAAGGTGCAGGCACAAGCCGGATTCCGCTATGAGCATATCACTTCGGACTATTATGAATACGACAAGAAGGTAGAAGAACAGAGCCGGAAGTACGACCACGTCTTTCCTTCGTTTGCCCTCTCCTTCCCGTTGGGAAAGGTTCAGATGCAGTTGGCCTATCGGGCAAGCATCAAGCGACCGACCTATTGGGACTTGCGAGGCAATATTACCTATGGGAACCGCTATACTTACGAAACAGGGAATCCATTGCTTCAACCGACGACCATCCAGACACTTTCGTTGAACACAATCTATCGATGGATGTCGCT
The DNA here is from genome assembly GCA_017467385.1 of Bacteroidaceae bacterium. Lineage (GTDB taxonomy): Bacteria > Bacteroidota > Bacteroidia > Bacteroidales > Bacteroidaceae > Phocaeicola. The sequence continues at coordinate 1,774 of JAFTSK010000046.1, read as the reverse complement.
TTCGCTCAGTTATAATCACTACAAGGACGGATTTACCAATTATGTCCGTGCTTATTCGGAAGAGAATCCTACCATCGGCTTGCTGACGATGAAACATATAGCTCCCTACAACCAACTCAGTGCATCGCTGATGCTTTCTCCTGTCATAGGAAAGTGGAGCCCTCGTTGGGGTGTGCAAGTACAACGATATGATTGCAAGGTAGATACACCACAAGGGGTGGAAACGTTTGACAATCCTCTGGCTATTCTTTCATGGCGAAACACGGTGAAGTTCACCGATAGTTTTTGGATAAATGCCGATGCATACTATCAAACGAAATGCCAACCGATAAATGCGGAATATTTGGAGAACAGTTGGTATATGAACCTCAACCTTTACAAAGGTTTCATGAACAACCGGATGAGCTTGCAACTCCAAGTTTCCGACCTCTTCAATACTCGGAAGAGCCATGTCCTTGTGTATAGTGGTCTTCGCACCATGGAGTTGGAGGACGAGATGCGCCGCACCGTCAGCCTCACCTTCCGCTATAAGTTCAATCCTACCAAGAGCAAGTACAAAGGAACAGGTGCCGGACAAAGCCAGAAGGCACGTATGTAAGGAAACATAAACACTCTCTCATAAAGTAGGGACGCCCCTTCTTGCAATTCTTTTGCAAGAAGGGGCGTTCTTTTCTTATTTTCTTTTGGGGTATTTAGAAACATTGAACAACCCTAACTTTAAAGGGGACGAATTCGACCCCCTTCTGCAAAAGCGGGGTGAGTCAATCTATAACTCCATTAATACGAAGAATTTGTTGAAGTTCTTTGTCTGTTACATTTTCTCGTTCGGATTTGTCATAGATGAAGTGGAGTCCTATTTCCTTTTCGTCTTCCGAAATAGTTGCGATAAGTGTTATAACTCTTGCGCCAGCTCTTTTCCCTTTACCTTTGGCAGAAATGCCCATACGAACTTTGTGCAAGCCACCACCCAAATCCGTCCCCAATTCTGGGTTCTGTAAAAGTTCTTGCGCCAAAGAAGCTAAATCCGCTTTCAAGGATTTGTACCGTTTCGCAAGTTGCTTGACTCCTTTGTCAAAACAACGATAAGCCTTGATACTATAATTCATTGAGTAAATCTTCTAAAGGTCTTCCTTGTAATTTCCCTTCACGAGCTAACTTGATATCTTGACAAGCTTCTGAAAAATCAGACAATATTTCTGCCTTAGTCATATAAGGCACTTCCCCTTCCGAAAGAATTGGAGTTTTAACGACTGTTTTTTGTAAAACTAAATTCTTTACAAATTCCAAAACTTTCTTCATACTGTTTTCATCATCAGCAATATAACTCATCTGACGGAAAAATTCTGCATTTAATTCGGCGGTTGTCATGTTGTTTTATATATTGATGCAACAAATATAAGCATAGCTTGGATTCTATGCAAACAATCCAACAAAAATCCATCAAGAAAGTTTTTAAGATGCTTTCTGTTTGTCTGAGAAACGATTATCTTTGTGCTCATCATTCAAACTGACGAGCATGAAGTACACACTCCAACTCCTAATAACCCTCCTGTTCATGACAGGATGCCACCGACCGACAACAAGTGAACTCTGCACCGAACTTCAACGGGCAGAAGCCTTAATGTATCCTCACCCCGACAGTGCCTTGCACATACTTCAGACGATGGATATGCCGGGGGATGAACTTAATCGGGCGACTTGGGCTTTGTTCACTACGCAAGCGAAGTACAAGCTGTATCAGACGCAAAGCGATTCGTTGATAAACATCGCCTTG
>JAFTSK010000045.1 GCA_017467385.1 Bacteroidaceae bacterium | reverse complement strand
GAAGTTTTTTGCTCCAATTGCCATTTTGCTGATTTTTGTGAATGAATTGGGTTGGTTACCCTAAATCATGTGGAAGGATTTCTTTTATTATACAAAAAGTGAACGGAGGGCGGTTTATGTACTTTTGGTGCTAATCGCCCTTTTGGTCGTTGCTATTGTGGTGGTACCAGGCCCGGTGGAACATTCGGCCACTGAAGTGCTTTCAGCCGATTCTGTAAAAAGGGAAAATATTGCAACTCAAACGGATGGTTGGAAAAAGGATTCTTATGCTGTTAAAGGAAAAGACATTCCTGTATCCTTGATGTCATTCGACCCCAATTTGGCCGATTCCATCGAACTTGTCCGCTTGGGGTTGCCTTCTTATGTGGTGCGCAATGTCATTAAGTACCGAAAAAAGGGAGGCCGCTTTCGTACACCTGAATCTTTTTCCCGAATTTATGGGCTGACTGAAGAGAAGTTTGAGGAGCTGAAACCATACATCCGTATTTCTGATTCTTTTGTCCCGAAACCCAAAATGCGGAAGCCTGAAAGTCCGCAAACAAGCTGGAAGTCCGAAAAGAAAGATACTTTCCAACGCCAGTTTAAATATCCGGAAGGAACATTGCTTGCTGTTAATGGTGCCGATACTACTGAATTGAAAAAGATACCGGGAATAGGAAGTGGTATCTCCAAGATGATTGTGGCCTATCGGGAACGTTTAGGGGGCTTCTATTCGTTGGAACAATTGGCAGAAGTGAAGTTCGTGACTCCGGAGCTTTTGGAGTGGTTTACATTGGACGAAGTGGAAGTACGCAAGCTGTCCATCAATAAAGCGAGTTTGGAGGAACTCCGTGCTCATCCTTATATCAATTATTACCAGGCCAAGGTTATGGTAGAACATCGTCGTAAAAAGGGGAAAATAACAAGTCTTTCCCAGCTCTCCTTGTATGAGGAGTTTACTGAGAAAGACTTGCAACGTATTTTTCCTTATATCAGTTTTGATTAATGCTGGTAACCGGCTGCTTCTGCAATCTTTCCAGGTATTTCCGTGTTGTCCATACGTCCTTGGAAAAGTTGTGCGTTGGCTCCAATGGCATATACGGGTACGTAACCTGCCGAGTGATCGCCGCTGGCCCATCCAACCCTTGCTATGTGGTTCAGTATCCGTTTGGCTTCTCCGGCCAATGGCTCGTTTTGTTGGTATTCGCTCTTTTCTAAGTCAATGGGTTGGTTGCTGAATGATTTGTCATAAATTGCTTTCAGACGGGCTTCTTGTTTTTCGTCCAGCTTGATGTTTGCCCAAAAACCGAAGTTGTCTTTCAGGGCTTCTTGTACAGCCTCCCAAGGAACTTGGTTCTTGTATTTCTTTCTAAGTCCATTGAGGATATTTGTGAATTCGCCTTCACTCACTTTTTGTTCCTTGAATGCTTGTAGGTTCAAGTAGTATGACCCGATGCCAAGAGCCATGCCGCCTGTCTCGTGGTCGGCAGTAACGACTATCAGTGTTTCGTCCGGATGCTGCTCGTAAAACTCATAGGCTACTTTTACCGCTTCGTCCAAATCCTGGACTTCTGTCATTACGGTTGCTCCATCGTTACTATGAGCTGCCCAGTCAATTTTACCTCCTTCTACCATCAGGAAGAATCCTTGATTGTTGTTCTTGCTGAGGAAGTTGATTCCTGCCCGGGTAATGTCTGCCAAACTGAGGTCACCTTTCTTTCGGTCGATGGCGTATGGAATAGAACTGTTGTCCTTGGCCGAAGCTGCTTCGGATTGGAACAGAATCATCTTTTCGGCTTTTTTTGCTTTTTTCTGGTAGTCTTTGTAACCGCGTGCCAATGTGAAACCGGCTTTTTGGGTTAGGGTGTATAGACTTTCGTATGTTTTACCATCTTTGGCTCTGGTATTATTGGGGTCGAGGAAATCTGATGCGGCATAGAAATCGAAGTTTGCTTCAATTAAGTCCAAACCGATGTTGTAATAACTGCTTCGACTGCCTTGGTGGGCATAGAATGCTGCTGGGGTAGCATGGTCGATGCTGACACTGGAGCTTACGCCTACCCGGTATCCGTTGGCTTTGGCCCAAGTAGCTACGCTGCTTACTTCAGTGGTCAAGTCTTTCTGTACTCCTAATGCACCATTCTTGGTCTTGCTTCCGGTGGCTAAAGCAGTACCAGCGGCAGCCGAGTCGGTCACTCCGTTGGTTGCGGAGAAAGTCGTGACCATGGTCGCATAAGGAAATTGAGTGAAAAGGAGTGGGCTGATGCCAATTTCACCTTTTAGCTCGGATTGATACATTTCTGTGCCATGTACGTGGTTTACACCCATTCCATCACCGATGAAATAGAATACATACTTGGCTTGTTGTGCCTGCATGGATACAATGCATGTCAACAAGGCGATAAGAATAAAGGAAATCTTTTTCATTTTTATTAGAATATAAATGTGTTTTCAATACTACAAAGGTAGAAAAAGATTGGGAAAAGATGAACGGATTTCTTGGGAATTTAGTTTTAATTGAAGAAAGTTTGTAACTTTGTGGATGATAAGAATACGGATATTATTAATATTAGGATTATGATTTTTACAGCGGAGAATATTTTGTTGATTGGGGCAATCCTTATTTTTTCCAGTATTTTAATAAGTAAAACCGGTTACCGTTTTGGTATCCCGACCCTTTTACTATTCCTATTGGTAGGGATGGGGTTTGGTAGCGATGGCTTGGGGCTGCAGTTCAGTAGCGCTGCCGACGCCCAGTTCATCGGTATGATGGCGTTGAGTATCATCCTTTTTACGGGTGGTATGGATACGAAACTACAGGAAATTCGCCCGGTATTGGCCCAAGGGATATTGCTTTCTACCGTTGGAGTGTTGATGACAACCCTTCTGACGGGTGCTTTCATTTATTTTCTTTCGTCTTTCACGCCCACGGATATTTCTTTGCCGCTGCTCTCTTGCTTGTTGTTGGCGGCTACCATGTCATCTACCGATTCAGCTTCGGTATTCAACCTGCTTCGTTCGCAGAAGATGAATTTGAAAGAAAACCTTCGTCCGATGTTGGAATTGGAAAGTGGTAGTAATGACCCGATGGCATATATGCTTACCATTGCGCTCATTCAGGTAGTGGCCAGTGGCGGTGATTTACATATTGGATTAGTGGTAAAGGATTTGTTGGTTCAATTCTTCTTCGGTGCGGTTATCGGTTTTACATTGGGTAAACTTGCAGTTTGGTTGGTCAATAAGATTGGTCTTTCCAATGCTTCATTGTACCCTATTTTGCTGCTTAGCTTGGTTTTCATCACTTTTACAACTACCGATTTGCTGAAAGGAAACGGCTATTTGGCTGTATATGTGGCTGGTGTGGTCGTTGGTAATGCTAAACTGGTTTATCGGAAGGAAATCAATACGTTTATGAATGGTTTGACTTGGTTGGTTCAAATCGTCATGTTCCTTTCTTTAGGTTTGTTGGTGAATCCGCATGAGATGGTCGATGTGGCGCTTGTGGCTTTGCTCATTGGCGTATTTATGATTGTTGTGGCACGCCCTGTGAGTGTATTCGCATGTTTGCTTCCTTTCCGTAAGATGAGTAACCGCGCCCGTTGGTTTGTTTCTTGGGTAGGTTTGCGTGGAGCTGTACCTATTATTTTTGCGACTTATCCAGTAGTGGCACAAGTCCCCGGCTCGAATCAGATTTTCAACATCGTGTTTTTCATTACATTGCTCTCGCTCATTTTCCAAGGCATGACGATTGCTTCAGGTGCTCGTTTTTTGCATCTTGATTTGCCGCAGGAAAAAGAAGGCAATGAATTTGGAGTTGAATTGCCGGATGAGATAGATACTCAATTGCGCGATGTGACATTGACAGCCGAGATGTTGTCCAAAGGCAACCGCTTGGTGGATATGAAGATGCCGAAAGGCACTCTGGTGATGTTGGTTAAGCGTGGAGAAGAGTTTATTATTCCGAATGGTCAGGTAGAATTGCATGAGGGCGACAAGTTGCTGCTCATTTCCGAAAATCCCAAAGAATAGTCAGTATAAAAAAACAGCTACGTAAAACGCAGCTGTTTTTTTATGTGGTGCCACCAGAAAATGAGTTTCATTTCTAAATGGCTCTATATCTTTGCGTTAAAGAAATGCTCCAAACGTAATCTCCCGCTATTGCTCCACCTGATTTCTGCACCATTTTGCAGTGTCTCGCAGAGTCGAGTTCCTACTTTGATGCAAAATTACTGCTTTATTTTGAAATACAAGCAAATGCCTTGAAATTTTGTTCCGCCTCAGTTCGGAATCCCTACCAGTAGGTGTAAAACAATGCAAAATATTATTTCCTTGGTATATCTTTTAATTTGATTTTACCACTTTTGATAGATGCTCCATCTGCATTCAAACGCCAACTTATTTCAATATCTTGATTAAGATTTGCATTTGGTTGCAAGACAATGCCTTTGTGTACACCTGTCATACCAGGAAGTATCGGCACAATACGAGGAAAACCATACTTTATATTTGTTGGAGTGCTACCTTCAAGAATATCACAATACAAGTTTTCACGACGCATAGTAACAAAACCGTCTTTCACTTCTGCGATATCAAACTCTTGTCCTGCAGCAACGATATTT
>JAFTSK010000003.1 GCA_017467385.1 Bacteroidaceae bacterium | reverse complement strand
TCCGATGAAATCGAGAATTTTTGCATGGAAACAGGCTTCAGGTGAAGGGGGTGAAGGGTTTGGAGAGCATGTTGCATGTATAGGGAAGGATGTTTCCGAGATTCTTCCTCCCTTCGGTCGTCTGAATGACAAATAATAAAACCCTTTCAGCTTTTCAAAATACATCAAAGGAAAATAAAAATTCTCTTTGACGAAAAAGTGTTAACGACAAAGAGAATTTGTTCGTTCTCCAAAGAGAATTTTTGCCCTTTTCATCGAGAAAATGAAAACCTGTTTTAATATATGTTCCCCCCTCTTGAGAGGGGGAAGGGGGTGTGTGAAATACATCAACAATGAATACCCACCTGTATGTGTCTCACACACCCCTTAATCCCCTCTCAAGAGGGGAAATGATAAATCTAAACAACTTCTAAAAGATTACAATTTCTTCCTCACACCTCGAATGGTCGCTTGCACTCCTTTAGAGAATATACTTTCATCGGCAGTTTCCAACAAAGCCTTCAGTTCGGGCAACAAAGCCGGCTCTGCCATACACAATTTATGTGCCATTCGGATGGATAATGCCTGTACGCCAACGCTTTCCTGAGGAGAAAAGCCATGAGAAAAACAAAAGTTCAACAAAGGAACCGAAATCGGAGTTTGAACCTGCATGTTGTAAAGAATCGCCAACAAAATTCGTTTGCTTCCTTCATGACAACAATGCAACAAACGTTCTACCCACTCATCATAACGGGAAGCCAACCATTCCGGACGCTGTTCGCCCACTTTTTCGCAAGCCCACAAAGCATTCCAAGCCAACTTTTCATCAGTTTCCAACGTAAGCTGATAAAGTTCCGAGAAGGTCTCCGGACAAGCAATTACCTCATTGACAACAGATTCAATCAGTTTGCTTGTGGCCTTTCTTGCCAAACGTTCCTTGAGTTGCCCCATCCTTATTTATTTTTGTGGCGGTTAGCCCGTTTCTTACGAATATCGGCCTTCATCTTGGCCGCACCCGAGCCATGAAGCCCCGTTATATAAGTTTTCTTCTTGGCCTTCGTCTTTACCTTCTCCTCTTTCGCCTTCGGCACACTCGCTTTCTTGAAGAAAACGCCTTCCGTCAAAATCTTTTCTACATCCATATCCTTAAAACTCAATCAGTTGAACATCTTCCACCGAAGCAAACTCTTTTAATAATTCTACCATATAATCGGCTGCTTCCTTCAAACCTTCTCTTCCACTATATCCATTAATAATGGTCAACAGATGAGTGGTTTCCAGGCTCAACTTGGTACGTTCATGGTCGCTGGTCGGCGTACCTACCCCACCGATAGCATCACGATAAACTGGCATCCCCTCGATGTTCAGCTCACCACGTCCGATTCCCTCGTAAGGTTCTCCAGCCTTCCCGATGCCCAACGTCAATGTATCGCCTTCAAACTTATCCGAGTCGAAGCCACCGATAGAATATCCGTAACGAATCGACACCAAGTTTATCAAATCGACCAATGTATCTATCTGATAAAGAGGAAGTCCGCGCAAGATACGCCGGCACAATGCCTCCCCCGACGGGCGATAACGGCTGGGATCCTTACCACACTTCTTATACGCTTCGCGCGTAGCCCGAATGGTAGCCATTTCCTTGATGGAATCGGTCGTATAAGTCTCCCGATAAAGTGCTGTAAACTCGTCTATCTTTTTCCACAACGCCTCACAGTAAGGAGTATTCTTTACCGTTGCGACGACCGCCATACCCGCAAACTGCGGACAGGCATTTCTGATTTCTTCCAATACTTTTATTTCCATTTCGATTGCGAAGATAAAAGTATTTTTTGAATTACGGAAAGTTTACTGTAACTTTGCGATAATCTCTTAAAGATGCAGAATATGAAAAAGATACGTTTTGGAGTGGTTGGCACCAACAATATTTCAGACTGGGTGATTGCCGGAGGCAGACAAGACGAACGTTTTGAATTGGCGGCCGTTTGTTCTCGCACCCAAGAACGAGCCGATGAATTTGCCGCCAAACACCACATCCCCCACACCTTTACTTCTTTGGAAGAAATGGCAAAGAGCCCGCTGATTGATGCTGTGTACATTGCCACGCCCAACTATGTACATGCCGAGCAAAGCATCCTCTGCATGAATCATGGGAAACATGTGTTGTGTGAAAAACCTTTCGCTTCAAACGCCCAAGAAGTCCGTCGGATGATTGAAGCCGCCCAAAAGAACAAGGTTACTTTGATGGAAGCCATGATTTCCACCCTCAACCCGAACTTTGCTATTGTTAAAGAACGGATAAAGGAATTGGGCACTATCCGACGTTATTTTGCCAGCTACTGCCAATATTCCTCCCGCTACGACAAGTTCAAGGAAGGCATTATCCTTAATGCTTTCAAACCAGAGCTATCCAACGGGGCAGTCATGGACATCGGCATTTATACCATTTATCCAATGGTTGCGTTGTTTGGAAAGCCTCAACAGATAGAGGCTCAAGGAGTGGTGCTTCATACCGGAGCCGACGGACAGGGAGCCGTCAATTTCCAATACGAAGGCATGAATGCAACAGTTCTCTACTCCAAAATAGCCAATTCTGCCTTGCCGACCGAGCTTGAGGGCGAAGCCGGAAACTTGTTGTTAGATAAAATCCACATTACAAAACAAGTTGATTTTATTCCTCGACAAACCACCGCACAAGGCAAGGAGCAAGAGAATCATCGCCAATCCATCGGAGTGCCTCTAACCAAGAGTGAATATTATTACGAAATGGAGGAATTCATGAATCTGATAGAACAAGGCAAACAAGAATCGGCCGTCAACAGTTGGCAGAACTCGCTGATTACCATTGAGATTATTGATGAAATCCGCCGCCAGTTAGGAGTACATTATCCGGCAGATTAAATAAAAAGAGGATGTGTCCGATACATCCTCTTTCCACTATTACTTATTTCATCAACTTTTCAATCTCTGCAATCATAGCCTTTCCTCTCAAATCCCGTCTCACAATCTTACCGTCCGGATCAAAGAGAATGATATGTGGGATACCCCGAATACCATACAGATTCATCGGCGTATCTCCTGCATTCAAAATTTGAGGCCAAGTTATTTTCAATTCTTCCATTGCCTTGCGAGTGCTGGCTTCTTCATCCCAAGCAGCTACACCTAACACAACCATCTTTCCCGTCTTGCCGAAGCGATTGTATATTTCAGCCAAGTTAGGAATCTCACCACGACAAGGACCACACCAACTTGCCCAGAAATCAACCAAGACATATTTGCCTTTGCCTACATAATCAGACAGTTTGCTTTCCTTTCCGGTGCTATCGGTCGTAACAATATCCGCAAACATATTTCCCGGTTGTGTATTAATCAAAGCTTTCACACAATTTTCAAACTCTCTCATTCTACCTAATTCACGAACATGAGGAGCTACCTGGCCGATAGAATCAAGCAAGGCCTGTGGAGGTATTTCGTTCCACAAATCCTGAACAATCGTAGCCGCCAACACATTATCCTTATTCTGGCTAAAGAAATCCGTCTTTGTCTTTAGTGCCAAAGGTTTGTATTCGTCCCATGCCTTTTTATAGGCAGCAGTACGTTCTTCATCGGTCAAGTCTTTGTTATCACCGATTTCTTTCTGCTTTGCCCTCAATTCTTTTTGTAGCTCCATTGTTTTAGTCCGATAAAGATTTCGAGCTTCATTCAACGGACTACCTTTCGCTACCCATTTTCCATCTTCTTTCTGAACTTGAATTGTTCCGTTTTCCAACATAAGATTAAGATGTTCTCGTTCCCATGTCAATAAACATAAGGCTGCCGTATCTTTTCTACCTGTAAAAGTTAAGGTTCCGTCAGCAATGACGGCACTATCCACCAATGTTGAATAGTCGGCATCTTTCAGATATACCGTCTTACCGTTATACACAGAGTCAACCGTTCCCACCAATGTATAAGACGGTTGAATGCCTGGCGTACAAGAAAACATTCCGCCCGCCAACAGCAACATAAACAAACTTTTCGTTTTCATAATCTATCTATTTAATTCATACTTCATTCATACATAACTATCCCCGACAGCATCCTCCCCGACTTGATTCCTAACCTCCGAGCCGAGAAGAAATCATTACAATGAGTGTAGGTACAAATACCTGCCACTTCAATATTCTCCGGTTTCACACCATGTGACAGCAGTTGCAAGCGATTGGCTTCCCATAAATCGAGGTGCCATTTTTCATACTTGCGGGCTATGCGATTCATGTCAAAGCCGGCCTCCGCAAAAGCCGCATATACCTCATCGCCAACCTCAAAAGCTTCCAGAGAGATGCTTGGAGCAATGCAAGCCACCACATTTTCGCCCTGTGTGTCGTATCGTTCCTTCATAACCTCAAGTGTTTTTTCCACAATACGACCTACCGTACCTCGCCAACCGGCGTGAATAGCAGCTATAGCCTTCTTTTCAACATCGTAAAGTAGCACCGGAACACAATCGGCCGTAGATACACACAAGCAATACCCCGTAAGGTCAGTCACCACCGCATCCACTTCCTGCAACTCTTCCTCGGTAGGCGAAGCCGTTATGACACGTACATTCGTAGTATGCGTTTGGCGAGGAATGACCAATTCAACAGGCCGTTTGGGTAACAACGAACAAAGTCTTTCCCGATTCTGCTTTACATGCAGGGGATTATCTCCGCAATAATGCGTGCAATTAAAGGAAGCATACGCCCCTTCCCCACAGCCATCGTGACGAGTGGTCGAAAAGCAAGAAATGTTGGAATACGGCTTCATGATTTCGTATTCCAACATTCCTCTATTTACATTCAGCCGACTATTCTTCATCTTCCCAGTCCTCTTCCTCGTACTCGTATTCAAAGTCGTCGTCGGCCTCATCTTCGTATTCAAATTCAAACTCTTCATCTTCGCCCATGTCCTTCAGCTCTTGCTGGAGTTTCAGCACATCCTTCGCCCGATGAACAATCGTTTCCGTACTTGCACCGCCAAGCTTATTGCTTTCGCTATTCAATTCAGTCCACAAAATGTCCTTGAGTTGCTGAATCCCCATACCTGTAACCGAAGAGATAAAGATATGTGGGATACCTTCCGGTAAGTTCGGTTCCAACATTTCGATGAGTTCTTCATCCAGCATATCACTCTTGGTGATAGCCAAAACCCGTTGTTTGTCGAGCATCTCTGGATTGAAAGTAGCCAACTCGTTCAGCAAGATGTCATATTCCTTGCGAATGTCATCCGTATCTCCCGGCACCATGAACAACAACAACGAGTTACGTTCGATATGACGCAAGAAGCGCAATCCCAAGCCTTTACCGGCGCTGGCACCTTCAATGATTCCCGGAATATCGGCCATCACAAACGACTTGCCATCTCGATAAGACACGATACCCAAGTTCGGTTCCAATGTCGTAAACGGATAGTTGGCAATCTTTGGACGAGCCGCTGATACAGACGATAGAAAAGTCGACTTACCCGCATTCGGGAAGCCCACCAAACCCACATCGGCCAACATCTTCAGCTCCAAGATGACAATCATTTCCTGCATCGGTTCACCCGGTTGCGCAAAACGGGGAGCCTGACGGGTTGCCGTCCGGAAATGCCAGTTGCCCAAACCACCACGACCACCTTTCAACAAGACCACTTCCTGACCATGTTCGGTTATATCGCACAAATATTCGCCGGTTTCGGCATTATACGCTACCGTACCACAAGGCACTTCAATGATTTTGTCTTCACCATCTTTACCAAAGCTCTTGTTCTTTGAACCATTTCCCCCATGAGTGGCAAACGCATGACGGTCATACTTCAGGTGAAGCAACGTCCAATAGTTGCGGTTTCCCCGCAAAATCACATGACCTCCTCTACCACCATCACCACCGTCAGGACCACCGTTAGGAGTGTATTTAGCACGATGCATGTGTACCGAGCCTCTTCCGCCCTTTCCCGAGCGGCAATAAATCTTCACATAATCAACAAAATTCGATTCAGCCATTTGTTTCTTTATTAAATTAAAAATTGAGAATTGAAAATTGAGAATTAAAAGAACGCACAAACCGCATTTTTAATTCTCAATTTTCAATTTTTAATTCATTCAAATCTTATCAATTGCTTCTGCAATTTCAGCAAAGATACCTTCCATTGTACCCAAGCCATTGATGTGCTGGTACTTGCCATCGTTCTTATACCAGTCAATCAACGGAGAAGTCTGAGAGTGGTAAACCACCAAACGCTTCTTGATTGTTTCTTCATTGTCATCGGCACGACCTGATTCCTGACCACGCTTAATCAAACGAGTCATCAATTCTTCTTCAGGTACATCGAGATCGAGCATGATAGACACTTCCTGACCACGTTCAGCCAACATCTTCTTCAATGCTTCAGCCTGTGCAATGGTTCTTGGGAAACCGTCAAAGATAACGCCCTTACTTTCCTTGAAGCCATCCAAAGTGCTTGCCAAAATGTCGATAATCAATTCATCCGGCAACAACTGTCCCTGGTCGATATAACCCTTTGCAGTCTTACCCAATTCTGTGCCTGCTTTGATTTCCGCACGAAGTACATCCCCTGTTGAGATGTGATTGATACCATATTTCGCAACGATACGTTCACTCTGAGTACCCTTACCTGAACCCGGAGCACCAAAAATTACAATGTTCAACATATTATTATCTTTTTAAGTTAATATATCCAATTTGATGCAAATTTAAAGTTTTTATTCCAAGTATCAAGTTTTTAAGCTATCTCTTTTTGCAAATAGTATTATCTTTGCAAATGTAAAACAAAAGTTTGATATGAAAATCATTTCAAGTTCGCAACTGAAAGAGTTAGACAAATACACGATTATCCATGAGCCAATCGCTTCCATTGACCTGATGGAACGTGCCGCCCATGCCTTGACAAACGCCATCATCCGCCGTTGGGATAAATCGTTCTCGGTCGTCGTTTTTGCCGGTCCGGGCAATAACGGAGGCGATGCTTTGGCGGTAGCCCGGTTGCTTTCACAACGAAGCTACCATGTAGAAGTTTACCTTTTCAATACCAAAGGAACACTTTCAGACGAATGTCAAACCAACTTAAACCGCTTGAAGACTTGTGGTTCTATCTATTTTACAGAGATTAGTACCCAATTTGATCCTCCGGAATTGACTGAAAAGCATTTGGTCATTGATGGTTTGTTTGGTTCCGGCCTCAACAAGCCTCTCAATGGAGGGTTTGCAGCTGTTGTCAGATACATCAACGCATCGAAAGCTCAAGTAGTGGCCATAGACATCCCCTCCGGATTGATGGGAGAAGACAATACTTATAATATCCGTTCCAACATTGTTCATGCCCATGTAACCCTAAGTATCCAGTTGCCTAAGCTAACTTTCCTTTTCCCAGAGAATGAGAACATTATCGGAGATTGGGAATTATTGGATATTGGTTTGAAGCAAGAATACATAGATGCAGCAGAAACTCCCTACCTCATTATAGATGATGCAGAAATCCGTTCTCTGCTAAAGCCTCGCAAACGATTCTCTCACAAAGGAAACTTCGGACATGGATTGTTGATAGCCGGCTCGTATGGAATGGCAGGAGCTTCCATTTTATCCGCCAAAGCTTGTTTACGTTCCGGAATCGGACTTTTAACGGTACATGTGCCGATACACAATCATGATTTGTTACAAACGACCGTTCCTGAAGCGATTGTTCATACAGACATACACGAACGATATTTCGCCGAACCGATCGAGCTGAGTCGCTACAAAGCATTGGCCATCGGACCGGGATTAGGCCAGGAAGAAGATACGGCTTTGGCCATGATGGAACAAATTCAAGGAGCTTCCATTCCTATCATTTTGGATGCAGATGCCATCAACATTCTTTCCAACCATCGGAATTGGTTAGGCAGAATCCCCAAACGCTGTATATTAACTCCTCATCTTGGAGAGTTGGAACGGCTAACCGGAAAATGTATGGATACTTACGAACGACTGACCAAAGTCAAAGAGTTGGCCGCTTATCTGCAAAGCTATATCATTGTAAAAGGAGCCTGGACTTGTATCGCTACTCCGGAAGGTAACTTCCATTTCAACCCAACCGGGAACCCGGGAATGGCAACCGCCGGAAGTGGAGACGTATTGACAGGCATCTTATTGGCTTTGTTGGCACAAGGATATACCCAAGAAGAAGCTTGTAAATTAGGGGTATATATACATGGAATGGCAGGAGATATTGCCGCAGAGCAGATGACAGAAATAGGCATGACCTCCGGCGACATTGTCAATGCTTTACCTCTTGCCTGGAAAAAAAATTACTGAGACACGCTAAATATTAATAAAGAATGGCTATATTTGCCCATTACCTATTGAATATATGAATATAATGAAAAAAGGATTAATCGCAATCGGACTACTTGTTTCGTTAGGAAGCTATGCGCAAGATGTAAAGACCTATGCACCTAACGCACAAGAAGAAGGAATCGTATATTATTTGCCCAAGACACAATTGGATGTGAAGGTAGTAGCTCATAAGATTACTTATACCCCTGGCGAGTTATGCCAATATGCCAACCGATATTTGAAATTACAAGATGTCGTAACTCAACCGAAAGAATATTGGGAAATCCAATCTATTACTGTTCAACCGGTAGGAATCCCCGATGAAAACAAGGCTTACCGCATCAAGTTAAAAGACAAGATGGTAACTTCGCAGGTAGAGCTGACAGAAGACGGAATCATCAAGGCCATCAACACGACTTATCCTACTGAAACCGTAACGCCCCCTTCTGTAAAATCCACAGAAGTCAAGCGAGTGGATCCACGCAACTATATGACGGAAGAAATGTTATTAGCCGGTTCTACCAGTAAAATGGCCGAACTGATAGCCAAAGAAATCTACAATATCCGCGAAAGCAAGAACAGCCTGACGCGAGGACAAGCCGACTATATGCCTCAAGATGGAGCTGCGCTTAAAATCATGTTGGACAACCTGAACACTCAAGAGAAAGCATTGACCGAGATGTTTACCGGATACACAGAGTATAGTTCTCAAACCTATACTTTCCAAGTGGAGCCGGAACAAGATATAAAAGACCAAGTTATATTCCGTTTGTCGAATAAGTTAGGAGTATTACATGCAGACAACTTAGCCGGCGAACCATTTTACTTGTCGATTATCAATAAGAATCCATTGCCACCAACAACCGAAGAAGAGAACAACAAAAAGATTGTAGGAGTAATTTATAACATCCCCGGCAAGGCGATTGTCTCTATAAAAGGGAATGGAAAGAAATACATCGAAGAAGAATTTGCCATCACTCAATTTGGGGAAACAGAAGTATTGACAAACAGCTTATTCAACAAGAAAATCAACACACGAGTGATATTCAATCCGATTACCGGAGGAATCATGAAGATTGATAAAGATTAAAAGGATTGGGGAATGTGTCAATAATCATTCCCCAATTTTTTCAAATAGAAGTTAAAGGCCGAACTTTCTTTTGAAAAGAGAAGCTAAACTTCTACATTTACACAATCAAACAGACATTTTAATAATAACACTAAAAAATAACAAACATGAAATTCTACCAGAAATTGTTCCAACTGATGCTTGTTTGCACACTTGGATTTTTTACTTCCTGCTCGGACGATGAAGAAGTATTTTACTATTCTTACAAAGACATTGAGTACAGCATTGAAGAAGGAGATGGGAAATACATTTATGAAACTCAATGGGAGAAATATTTTACGATTGTCAATAATTCGGGGGCTGAGATGAAGGACATGAAAATTTCGGCCGGCGGTCTTTACAATGATTATCAAGAATATTATGTATTTAATAGCGAATCCGAGACATTCAATCCTACTGTGGGGTATGTACATGTGCCGATTCCTTCTGCCTTATCCGACGAGGGAACCATCTTGTTTCAAGAAAAAGAAGGCGAATACACCACAGAAAAGATGATAACCACCGATGCCGGCATGCGAGATTTCGTTGTACCACCTATGAAGAAGTTGGTTTTGGAACGGAAGTTGGAAATAGAAACGCTACGCCTAACTTATAAAGCAACTTTCCAACGTCATCCGAAAGGTCAGGACATCGTGGTTACGGGCAAATTCATTTATGCCAAACCTATCTCTGCACAGGTAAAAGAGACATTGGAAGACATTGAATAAGGCCTTTTCAGGCTTCAAGACATAACGAAAAAACTCTTTGACGAACGAGGGAACGCACCAAAGCGTTTTCATCCTTTCGTCAAAGAGTTTTTTCTTTGCTCTCAGCTATTATTATAAGCTGATTATTTTCTAATATTTGCTTCTTCCAATCCGTAGCCTTTTTTCTTATCTACCACCTTCAAAGCCAACGCTACCAACATGGAAAGAACGGCGATTCCGGTGAAGATGCACATAGGTAAAGTATAGTCATAACTCTTGGCACCATCGGGTAAGCTTACCACGCAATAATTATCCAACACCCAACCAATCAATGTAGGAATCCCCCACAGGCCCACGTTCTGAATCAAAAAGATAAGTGCGTATGCTGTACCCAACTGATGTGCAGGGAAAATCTTTGGCACAGCCGGCCACATGGCAGAAGGAACCAAAGAAAACGCAATACCTAAAACAATCATCAACACCACAGCTACCCGACCGGCAGTAATCCCCGGCAAAGCATACACAAAGTGTACACCTATCAACATGGCAGCTCCCAACATCATAATGCTGGCACCCTTGCCTCGCTTATCCACAATACCTCCAAAAACAGGAGTCAACACCAAAGCTCCCAAAGCTGGCAATCCGGCAATCGTTCCGGCTATACTTTCGTCGATGCCATACTTACCAATCATCAATTCAGAAGCAAATTTCTGGAAGGGGAAAACGCAAGAATAGAACAATACACAAAGCAAAGCAATCAACCAGAATCCCGGACTGGAAAGTATGCTTTTAACGTCTTTCATCGAGAATTTTTCTTCATCCTCGTCTGAGGCCGGATCGTTTTGAATCTGCTTATCAAGCTTCTTATCCATAACCGAGAAGATGAAGTAGGCCATCATCCCTCCCAAAAGGAGTAACAAACCTATCAATATCGGAGTGGAGATATTGGCCGCACGAGCCATCGGAATAGCACAAGCAAAGGCCACTTGCGAACCAATACGAGCCAATGCCACCTGCACGCCCATCGCCGTAGCCATTTCTTTACCTCTAAACCACTTTGCAATGACCTTTGTTACGGTAATACCTGCCACTTCTGCACCTACAACAAAAATCGCATAACCTGCCGAAGCTACCATTACGCCCGATTTAAAGCCAAAAATCAAACTTGTATCTCCTGCCAAGACAGTCAAACCGTAGTATTCAAGTGCCGCACCCACTACCATCAGAATCGTAGCAAGCTTACCCGTAAAGCGCACTCCAAAGCGGTCGAGAATCAAACCGCCCCACAGAAGCATCAACAAAAATACATTCAAAAAGCTATATGCTCCGGCGTATGTTCCAAAATCTGTACTGCTCCAGCCCAATTCTGTCTCAAGCATGGACTTGAGTGGCATCATTACGTCATTGACAAAATAGGCCGCCATCATGGTAAAGGAAACTACGCCTAAGGCTCCCCAACGCATAGCGGCCGAATCATTCAATCTCTTTTGAATCTGTTCCATTCGTTTTATTGTTTATTATTAATAGAATACAAAATTAGTTGCAAAGATACAGTTTTTTAGCAAGAAGTTTTTATTTTTGACAAAAAACACTACATTTGCACCAAAGAGATACAATATTTAAGTATAATTTTTAAAACTGTTCATTATAAAAAAGAACAAAACTATCATGGTTTGCGCTTTATTAAGCGGATGTATTTTATTCTCCTCATGTATTGGCTCGTTTAAGTTATGGAATGGCATGAAGGATTGGAATCAAGGAATCGGTGGAAAATTTGTCAATGAACTTGTATTCATTGCTTTGCATATTGTTCCTGTATATGAAATTGCTTACTTAGCCGACCTCTTGGTGATGAATTCCATCGAATTCTGGTCTGGTTCAAACCCCGTAGCTTCTAACGAAGTGAAAGAGATAAAAGGTGAAAATGCCAACTACTTGGTCAAGACAAATGAAGACGGTTATACAATCACCAACAAAGACGACAATCAGTCGGTCAACTTGGTTTACAATCAAGAAAAGCAAACTTGGAATGCTGTAACCGAAACAGAAAACATCGAATTAGTAAAAATGAACGACGATGGAACCGCTACTATCAACATGCAAAACGGAACCTCTATGACCGTTCAGCCTGACATGCAGGGAGTAGCCAGTGTGCGTGCCGCTGTAAATGCAGGTGTATTCTATGCTTCAAGATAAAGAATGATACAAAAAAGGAAATCCCCTTGACATCGTAACAAATCATGTCAAGGGGATTTTTATGAAGCTCTTCATCTTTCAACTGAAAGCTCAAAGGCTTTTTTAAAAAGCTCTTATTTCTTTTCTGGAATGTCAAAGACTTGCGTGTCTACTTTTCCGTTGGTTTTCAAATTGCTCATTTCGTAAACGGTGCTATTGCCATTGTATTCATCCATCTGCATACGAACCAACAGCTTTGTCTTCAAGTCGTATGTCAACGCAATCTTGGCATAACCTCTCGGCGTTTTCTTGGTAGACACCAACACCACTTCATAGCCGTTTGCCTTCTTTTCGGCAGTAATCTCCGCACCGTTCTCAGCGGCCAATGCAGCCGGTTTGCCATGCACACAATATAATAAGGTGTTACGAAGGCCGCGCATGGTCTTATTCTTAGCGGTGTTGAACTTATTGTCTTTCTTGCCACGGACCATGTAGAAGTCATTGCCGTTGATAATCAACACATCCTTGCAAGGAGCCTTGTAATGCTGAGCCATCTGGTCTTCTCCCGAAATAGACAATGCCCCTTCTGTCTTTACAGATGTACCTTTGGCCACATTCACTTGAGTGCGAGTAAAAGCGCCCTCGATGGTCTTGTAAGCGGCATTTGCCTTTTCGATTTCTGTAAGTACGCTATTCTGAGCAGAAAGCAATGTGCTTACAAACAAGCAAAGAGATAATAATATTGTTTTCATACGTTTTTATTTTAATACAGTCCACCATTAATTGAAATACATTCACCAGTGATGTAGGCCGCCTTGTCCGACACCAAGAAAGCAACCAAATCCGCGACTTCTTCCGCTTCTCCAAAACGATTAGCCGGAATGGTCTTCTTCAGTTCAGCCTCATCCAAGCCTTCCACCATGTCGGTGCGGATGAATCCAGGAGCTACGGCATTCACAGTAATTCCTCGGCGAGCCACTTCCTGAGCCAACGCCTTTGTTGCCGCAATCAAACCACCTTTGGCCGCCGAATAGTTACATTGACCTGGCAAGCCCTTCAAACCGGAAACAGAAGCCATGTTGACGATACGACCACGCTTCTTGACAGACATTGGCTTCAATAACGGACGAGTTACGTTGTAGAATCCATGCAAGCCGATTCCCAACACCTTATCCCAATCGTCTTGTTCCATCCAAAGCAATAAGTTATCCTTACGGATGCCGGCATTATTTACCAACACTTCGATAAATTCGCCCGGATGTGCTTCCTGCCAAGCTTCGATAGCCGCAACGCTTTCTTCACACTTGCTCACATCGAACTTCAACAATTCCCCCTGACTTCCGGCTTCCTGAATCAGTTCGAGTGTCTTTTGTGCTTCTGCATCATTCGACACATAGTTTACCACTACACAATATCCCATTTGAGCCAGTTTCACACATACAGCTCGTCCAATTCCACGACTTCCGCCGGTTACCAATGCGTATTTCATTTGATTATGATTTTTGTTTTATGATTTCTACTATTTTATCTCTTCCCAATATTTCGGCACACGTAAAGAAGGAAGTCATTGAAACACCTAAAATGCCATGCAGATTCAAGCTTTGACCGGTCTGCAAAAGATTTGGGATAGGTGTTCTTGGCGTCAGCACCGTAAACATCGGATTGTTGTAATCCTTACGAATGCCATACGCACAACCTTCTGCACTGGCCGTATAACTATGATAGGACAACGGTGAGCTGGTGAAAATCTTGTCAATGGCTCCCCGTAATTCTGGCAATCGTTTTTCTACCAAACGGATACATTCTTCTGCTTTCGCTTCCTTGTATGCCACATAATCATCGCCTCGCCTTCCGACCGGATAATGAGACCATTTCTCCACTTCCTGCCAACTCATGGGGGAAAGCAAATCTACATTGACGGCCGTAGATGAGTATTCCTCCGGCACAGAATAGTTGACTAACACACTTTCTGTATTTATGGGCTTGACATTCCACAAATCGGCTTCCGAACGATAGATGTAGATGTTCTTATTCTGATAAGGCAACATGCCCGGCTTCAAACGAATATTGGCCGTAAACATTCCGAACGTATTGTCTAATCCTGCAATTCGGTTTCGATAGATACGGCGCATCTTCTTACTTTCTCCTACCAACGAGACGGTGTAAGCCGGATGTGCGCTGGAGATAATCCAGTCGGCCTCCATATAGTCCTCATTATTGACAGACACGCCGACCACCTTTCCTTCTTCTTCCTTGATATAGGTTACAGCCGCCCGAGTTTTGACTTCCCCTCCCATTGCTTGAATACTACTTACCAACTTTTCAGCAATCTGTGAGCCGCCTCCCCTCAATCTCCAGGAGCTTCGGATAAAAGAGTCGTTGATTTGAGCAAACGTATATAATGGTAAGGTTGGTGCATTCAATTCCATCTTCAAAGATGTACCCGACAACACTTTCCGTAGCAATGGATTCTGAATCGTCTCATTCAAGAAATCGTATGCCGAACAAGCAAACAATGAATTGGTAAAAGTGCCATCATTTTCCCCCTTCAAGCTATCAAAGATATGATCGCCCACTTGCTTCAAAAATGCCACATATTTCTTTAGCCCTTCTCTTTCCTTAGGGAAATAAGCGGCCATTGTTTCAAAGAATTGCTGATGGCCATTTGCAAATCGGAAAGAATCTTCGCCAATGATTACTTCATCGAAACATTCTTCATCCAACTGCTTCCAGGGAAGATTCATCAAATCAAAATAGCTGAAAAGGGTATGCAAGGACTCTCCTTCTTTCAAGGCTCCCACATAATGGAAACCAGTATCAAACAAGGCCGCTCCCCGTCGGAAAGTCTGCAAACAGCCACCCACTTGGGCTTCCCGTTCAAGAACCGTTACCTTCATGCCGTTCTTGGCCAGAATGTAACCACATTCCAGTCCTCCCAAACCAGCTCCTATGATGATGACACGATTCCCTTTCATGATTTCTTAAAGCGTTTGGAGAAAAAGTTATACTTCATCAAATACCGGAACAAAGCCGGTTGCAACGTGTAGGTAATAAGAATGGTTGCGCTCATTCCAATCAATGTACTGATTCCGATGGAGTGAATGGCCGGATGGGTTGCAAACAACAGCGAACCGGTAACAATCATCAAGACGAATGCCGAAAAGAAGATGGCGGTCTTGTGGTAAGTCAGCAAGTTATTGTCCTCTCCGGAGGCTTTAGCAATCAAACCAGTCATTACAAAGATACTATAATCGACACCAATACCAAAGATGAAGGTAGCGATGATAATGTTTATTAAATTGAACTGCAAGCCGAAGATTCCCATGATTCCCTGTACTACATACCAGCTTAATCCCATCGGAATGAAAGCAATGATAGAGATAAGCAAGCTACGGAACGATACCAACAAAACGATGAACACAAACACAGACGATATACCGAGAATGGTATTAAAGTCATCGTTCAACATCTGCACCATGTCGTTCGTATAATAGAATGGATCAATACATACGGCATGAGGCAACACCGCCACCGCATCGTTTACAATCTTCTTATTGTTTTCGGGGAGCTGAACGGAAGTGAACACTACATACTTGCCCTCGTCTGTTTTTTCGAT
>JAFTSK010000044.1 GCA_017467385.1 Bacteroidaceae bacterium | reverse complement strand
CGGGAGAGCAGTCCGAAAGCAAAGACACGTCCGTTCCACCAGTTGCCTATCCGGTAGGAAGCCATGAGTTGCAACATCCAGCTCCGGCGATAGTCAAAATTAACAAACTGGTTGATTTCGGCTAAACGGTCGGGGGCTTGATAAGGCAATTGTGTAAAACTATTCGGTTCGTTCTGATACTGTAGACCTATCATATACTTGTTCTTCCATAAATAGTTCAAATGAAAGGTGTAATGCGAGTAAGGTTTTAAAGAAGGGTTGCCATGTACTTCGGTATAACTGTCTACATATTGCACCAAAGCTTGGAGATGCCAATAATCGGGATACACACAATCACTCGTAAATGAGAATTGTAAAGTATGCCCGTCGGCCGGTTGATACGACAAGTTCAAGGTGGGATAAAGATGCCAGCTATGCCGTTCTCGGGCATCATAAAGTTCGGCGGCCAATGAAACCTCTCCTGCCAACCGGTTGCTAAAACTGTGTGAGGCTCCTGTATAGATATTTAAGGTATATTCTTTTCGCAAGTCTTTTGCCGAACGATTAGGAAGCAGTTCGCCTGTTTCCCCATCTCTGTAAATCTGGTAACTGTTATCATGAGTGGTGGTGTATCTTATTCCGTAATTTAGGTCTGTTCCTTGCTTCAAGGTATGAGACTGGTCGACATAAAACATCCAACGGTTAATACGTTGGTTGCTTCGGTAGGCATACCGTTCTTCCTTACCTTGCAATGATGAATGTATTCCCTCGTTTGTCGGACTGGTGTAATACAGGAAATCCATACCGGCCGACAATCCGAAAGGCGATTGATAGTTGGCTTGCACATTGTGTAAGGTACGGGTTCCTTCGGATTCTCGTTCGCTGACAGCCGTTCCTTGCATACGGGTAGCATCATTCCCACGCCGATGGTTCCCGTTGTAAACAATACCTAACTTGTGTTGTTTGCCTAAATCAAAATCAGCTCCCAACCGATAGTCATGCCTTTTACCGCTACCGGATGTGCGAGTATCTAATGTCATTTGATACAATTCGCCTGCTACCGTATGCCACGATGTCTTTTCGATACTGCTACCGCTATGCGAATCACTATAAGCATACATCGCGTCCAACGAGAAGCGTCGGGAAGCATACAACAATACTCCTTGCAGTTTCCCCGTTTCATTCTTGTTATATTGGAATCTTCCTGTTACCTCACCCGACCAAGACGGAGCTTCTCCGATAGTCTCTTTCAAGACTACGTTGATCATAGCTCCACGAACACCGTATCGTGCCGGAGCTGCTGCCATGACTTCCGCTTTCTTCAATCGGCTGACGGGTGTACTTTCCAATAAAGTCTTCAGTTGTTCCCGGCTCATTGTGCTAACCTTTCCGTTGATGATAACCGAAACACTTCTGCCGCCTAAGGATAAGCTTCCTTCTTGTTCAAGTACCCCGGGAAGTTCTTTCAAGGCTTCGTAGGCATTGCTTACAGGCTGTTGCTCCACCAAACGGGAAATGTCATAGACTAATTTGCCTCGTTCGGCCTTTACTATCGGGCGTTCTCCTTTGATTAGTACCTCAGGAAGCTGACCGAAAAGGCTGTCTACATACGCTACATTTACCTCTTCTTGTGCCTGAACAGTCAAGCAACAAAAGCATAACAAAAATAATATTCCACTTCTCATAAACCGTTCTTTTGGGGCAAAGTAAGGTAAATCCGATATACCTTTGTGTTACCGTCCGCTTACAAAGTCTTATTTAGTGTTATCAAAAGAAAGAAGCTATCGGTTTTCTTCCTATCTTCGTGAGGAAGAAAAAGAAAAACACATGAAAATACCGTTTCGTGCCATCGCTATCCTTATCATCGCTTCGCTGATAGGTGTCTTTACCTATCAGGCATATTGGTTGGTAGGTCTTTACCAAAGCATGAAGAAAGACATGGATAATTGTCTTTTAGAAACCTTGCAACTGACCGACTATAACGAACTGATGGCACGTTGTGATTCTTTGCGTACTTATGGCAATATGCATGGAAAAATAGAAGTGGCCAGCGATTTGAGGGATACAGTCATAACCACGACTAACATTGATTCCCAGCAAGGCTATTCATTGCTGACCGTTGATGAACCGACTACGGCTACGGTTGACAAGAACGGAAGCATAGAACTCCTGACCAAGTATTTCCAACGTGGGATTCATAGCCAACTTGACCTTTTTACAAAAGTAAATCTTGCACTATACGACAGCCTTTTTACGCGTACATTGGCTTTGAGAGGCATTGTTTATTTGCCGCACCGTATTGAGATGGTCAATCTTCGCAAAGACACTACTGTCGTGCAGAGCATCAACAATCCTTCCACGTACTTGCCAAGCTCCAAAGCCGAATCCTTCTACTATAACTACGACCTTTACAATAAGATGGCTTATCGTCTGTGGGTAGAGCCAACCGCCAAAGTGGTGCTTCATCAGATGCAAGGAATTTTAGGTACATCACTCATTATCATTCTTATATTGGGGATTGCCTTTTGGTTTCTGCTTCGCATTATCTTCCAGCAAAAGACGGTGGAGGAATTGAAAGAAGACTTTACGCATAATATTACTCATGAATTGAAAACACCCATTGCTGTAGCCTATGCTGCCAATGACGCTTTACTGAACTTCCCTTCTGAAGACGTAGAAAAACGGAAAAACTATCATTCCATCGTACAGGAGCAGTTGCAACGACTCAGCGGGTTGGTAGAACAGATTCTTTCCATGAGCCGGAAGCAACACAAAGATTTTCATTTAAAGCGCGAAGAAATCCAGATGAAACCATTGGTGGAAAGTCTTATTGCACACCACCAGTTGAAAGCGGACAAACCGGTTTCTTTTCAATTACAATCAATTACCGGTCTTGTCGTTCGCGCAGACCGTACACATTTGTATAATATGATTAGCAATTTGATTGATAATGCCATCAAATATTCCGATGAAAAAGCAGAAATATGTATTTCGATGACGGTTCATCAACCTCTTTTGAGTATTCAAGTTACCGATAAAGGAATGGGTATTCCTCTTGACAAACAAAAACATTTGTTCGACAAGTTCTATCGCGTACCTACCGGTAACCGCCACGATGTGAAAGGCTATGGCTTAGGACTTTATTATGTCAAGACAATGGTCGAGCTGCATGGTGGAAGTATTGCCGTAGAAAGCACGCCAGGCAAAGGAAGTACATTTACCTTAAAAATCCCTATCAGCTGATGGAAAAGATACACGTATTGTTAGTAGAAGACGAACGGACACTCGCCATGATTATCAAGGACACGCTGGAAGAACAAGGTTTCCTGATGAGTACAGCTTTCAATGGAGAGGAAGGATTGCGGCTGTTTTATACGGAGAAACCCGATGTGGTGGTGGCCGATGTCATGATGCCTCGCATGGACGGCTTTGAGATGGTGCGCCGTATCCGACAAACCGACCGCCAAACTCCGGTCTTGTTTCTTACGGCTCGTTCGGGTATCAACGATGTGGTGGAAGGATTTGAGTTAGGAGCCAATGACTACTTGAAGAAACCGTTCAGCATGCAGGAGTTAATGATTCGTATCAAGGCGTTGCTTCACAAGGCTTTTGTCAGCAAAGAACAAACTACCCTGTTTGAAATCGGTAATTATTTGTTCAATGCCGTCAGTCAACAGCTGTCTTACGCAGGTATCTCACAAGAACTTTCCCATCGAGAGTCGGAAATCCTACGTCGGCTGTGCGAACACCGTAACGAGGTTGTCAACACACAGAGCATTCTTTTGGAACTGTGGGGTGATGACAGCTTTTTCAACTCCCGAAGTCTGCATGTGTTCATTACCAAGCTTCGCCACAAGTTGGCCAAAGACGAACGGATACGGATTGTGAATGTACGAGGAATCGGGTATAAGTTGATTGTATAAATTCATCTTTCCACTCCAATGATTCACCTTGACCACTGGAGTGGTTAAGTCTGCTCACTGGAGTGGTTAAGTCTAACCACTCCAGTGGAAAGCCTTACATCCGTAATACATTACCGAAACAGAACAGAAACATCAAGCATTCTAATGTACAGAAAGCACTTTCTTCCCTTTGACAATCACCTTGCTTTCATCGGCCAAAGTAGTTGCAAAAAGATAATCCTCTCCACCCTCTTTCAACTTCAAGCGTTTGCGAAGTTCTGCAACAGAAGACGGGAAATTGCGGATGGTGAGATTGGCCTTCTCCATGCCTTGCAGAAAAGTTTTCAATTCTTTCTTTCCGAAACCGCTGACACCTTCTACCTTGAATATGCGACCGGGGAAATCTTCGACAAGGTGGGAAGAAGTGTACAGATGACTGCTTACATGGAGTTTCTTTAACGGATAGGTTTGAGTCAGCGAACGAAAAGCACCGGCCTTGAGAATCGAAGTATTCGGTTCGTATAAGTATGCTTCCACTTGGGCGGCTAAAGGACAATCGGATGTTCGTTCTTGAGCTTGGGTAAAGACAAAATGCTGGTGTTCATCTGCGTTTACAATGTGTTCGCAATGAATCGGAATCTCCGATGAAACAGACGCTTTCTGTAAAAGCAGCAAAAGCTCCTTACATTCATTGTTGACAGAAACGACATGTACTTCGCGTACATGTTTCAAGGTGTTCAACGCCAATGACAAGTCGAGCATGGGAGACAACTTGACCATGACGGTTTGAGCCTTGTCCACCAATCGTTCTTCCCACTCGCTGATGTCCGGTTCACAATCGGAGATAGCGACAGTCTTGCCTCCATGTCCGTCTCTACGAGCCGGATCCAGGAACAGGCAATCTACCGGTTGCATCTGTTTGAGGTATGCCACCCCATCATTATGGTGTATACGGATATTCAAACCCAACAAAGGGAAATTGTGTTCGGCCAACGCACAAAGTTCTGCCTGCCTTTCTACATAGTCCGCTTCCTGGAATCGTTGGGAAATGAAAGAACAATCAATGCCAAATCCGCCTGTCAGGTCGGCAAAGGTCTTTCCCTCCACCAAACTTGCTTTATACAAAGCCGTAACCTCCGACGAGCATTGCTCCATCGACAAATGCCTGGGGTAAAGAATCTCCGACATCCGATGCCAGGAAGGAACTTTGACAGAAGCTATTTGCCTGCCCGCTATTTGCACCACAGCGGCAGGCATATCCACTTGCGGAAACTTCTTTGCCTGTAATGCCAATTGGCGAACATCCTCACAGGCGTGTTCTTCGATGAAACGACGGGTTTCGGTAGACAGTTGCATATCGGATTTCTTGAGGATTATACAGCAGGCAAACTATTCCCTTTTATTTTTCGATACAAGTCGAGTGCATACACATCGGTCATTCCCGAGATATAGTCAAGAACGGCTTGAATCTTTCCATATAGGGTAGGTGAATTGATGTCGTATTGGCTGGATACCCGGTTGATGAG
This sequence comes from Bacteroidaceae bacterium, assembly GCA_017467385.1. Lineage (GTDB taxonomy): Bacteria > Bacteroidota > Bacteroidia > Bacteroidales > Bacteroidaceae > Phocaeicola. Next base: position 8,105 of record JAFTSK010000044.1, on the reverse strand, counting down.
TAATTGAGAATACACCTTTTCCGGCGAGCAGACCGCATCAATCATTAGCTCCAACAAGGTGGTAATGACATGAAAACCGGCCAGTTCAATATCCAACACGTCTTTGGAACGATAGATTTTGCTGACGGCAATTCGCGTACACTCTTCGTAAGCACTTCTCAACGGTTGTTTGATGTGCTTGATTAAAGAACCCTCAAATTCTCCGTTTAAGATGGCTTCTTCGTTCTCAATAAACACCCTTGTACATTCTTGTACGAGCAGACCGATAACGGTAGCTCGCAGATAGGCGATTTGTTCGTTGGGATCACTCACAAACTCGTACACGTCTTTGGTGCGACTGAGCTTCTTTTCATCCAAAAACAGCTGATACAAGCTTTGAGCTTCTTTGGTGGTCAGCAACTTCAGCTTGTGGGCATCTTCGATATCCATCATCTGATAGCAAATGTCGTCGGCCGCCTCGACCAAGAAAACAAGCGGATGACGGGCATATCTGACCGGTTCCCCTTCCTTGCTTAATCTTTTGATTCCCAACTCGGAAGCGATTTTCAAATAATCATCCTGCTCTGATATGAAGAAGCCAAATTTGGCTTTCTTTCCGGCTAATTGGGAAGAAAAGGGATACTTTACGATGGAAGCCAACGTGGAATAGGTCATGACAAATCCGCCTTTCCTTCTTCCCAAGAATTGATGGGTAAGCAATCGGAAAGCATTGGCATTCCCCTCAAAATGTATCAAATCATCCCATTCCATCGGAGAGAGCTGTTCCTTGAGAGACAGCCCGTTTCCTTCGGAAAAGTAAGTGGAGATGGCTTTCTCTCCGGAATGTCCGAAGGGCGGGTTGCCCAAGTCATGTGCCAAGCAAGCAGCAGAGACAATCGAGTCAATCTCCGACAGAAACGAATCGCCCAATTCCGGATGTTTGGCCAAAAGCTGTGTCGCCACCGAATGTCCTAAAGAACGTCCTACACAAGACACCTCCAGGCTGTGCGTAAGCCGGTTGTGTACGAAGATGCTTCCGGGGAGTGGGAAGACCTGCGTCTTGTTCTGCAAACGGCGGAATGGGGCTGAAAAAATCAACCGGTCGTAGTCTCGTTGGAACTCGGAACGGTCGTCCTTTCGGGGTTCGTGTTGCTCCTCCAATCCGAAGCGTTTATTGGATATTAATTGTCTCCAGTTCATACATTAGCATTTATATTTGCACAAAAGTATAAAAACTTCCGCTTAAAAAATGGTAAAGGTGCAGATAAATCCGCCGAAATGTGTAATTTCGCATTTTAATTGTAAGTTTTAGAGTAGATTATGAAAATACAAGTCATTAATAAATCAAAACACCCGTTGCCACAGTATGCCACCTCTCAGTCGGCCGGCATGGATCTTCGGGCAAATTTGGATACACCCATTGTCTTGAAACCGTTGCAACGTTGCTTGGTGCCGACAGGAATCTTTATGGCCTTGCCGGAAGGCTTTGAAGCTCAGGTTCGCCCTCGAAGCGGGCTGGCTATCAAGAAGGGAATCGGCGTGTTGAACTCTCCGGGTACGATTGATGCGGACTATCGAGGTGAGGTTTGTGTGATTTTGGTAAACCTTTCTTCCGAAGAGTTTGTCATTGAGGATGGTGAACGCATCGCACAGATGGTTATCGCGCGTCATGAACAGGCCGAATGGCAAGAAGTAGAAATCCTTGAAGAAACCGAACGGGGAGCCGGCGGCTTTGGACATACAGGAAAAAAGTAAGAAAATGAACAGAAGACTAAGCGCTAAAATCGGATGGCTTTTGTGTTGCTGGTGCCTGGTGGGGTTGTTGGCCTCTTGTGGCGCATCGAAGCAGGGTACGCTTTCTTCCAAGCAAAGGGAAGCGGATGCGTTGACCTTTGAACAAAGACGCAAATTCGACTACTATTTCTTGGAAGCGGTTCGATTGAAAGAAAAAGGGGAGCTGGATGCGGCCTATGACATGTACAATCATTGTTTGCATATCCATCCTCAGAGTGCTGTGGTGCAATATGAACTGGCCAAAATCAACATGTATTTGGGGCAGATACACACCGGAGAGGAACAGCTCAAGAGTGCGGTTGCATTGGAGCCGGACAACTATTGGTATAAGCAGACGTTGGCCACCTACTACCGTAATCGGGGAGAGAACGAAAAGGCGGTGGATGTCATTGAGAACATCGTCCAGCAATTTCCTACCCGCCTGGAGCCTTTGATGGAGTTGGTCGATTTGTACGGCCGGTTGAGGGATTATCCGAAGGTGGTTCATACATTAGACCGCTTGGAAACGCTTGACGGTAAGTCCGAACAAATCAGCATGGAAAAGTTCCGGATGTATCAGGAGATGGGAGACACCGAACGGGCTTTTACAGAAATAGAAAACTTGTCGAAGGAATATCCTTATGAGATGCGTTATTTGACCATGTTAGGCGACGCTTATTTGGAGAACGACAAGGACGAGGAAGCCTACGCCATCTATCAACGCGTGTTGAAGGATGAGCCTGGCTATGCTCCAGCCATGCTTTCGATGGCTTCGTATTACGAAAAACAAGGATTGGACAGCCTGTATCACATCCAGTTGGATTCGGTGTTGCTGAATCGGAAAGTAACCAACGAAGTGAAAGTAAACATTATGCGCCAACTCATTCTGCGTTCGGAAAGGGGAGATAAAGACAGCACCCAGATTGTCGGCCTTTTCGACTCCATCCTTGAACAAGAACAAGAAGATGCGAATGTGGCCATGCTGGCAGCCCAATATCTGTTGTCGAAGAAGATGAACGAAAAGGCTGTGCCGGTGCTTCATCAGATTATAGAGATTGATCCGGAAAACAAGCCGGCTTACTTGCAGTTGTTGAGCTTGGCCATCCCGAAGAACGATTTGGATGAGATTATCCGAATTTGTACTCCGGCGGTTGGATACATGCCGGATGCGCTGGAGTTCTATTATTATTTAGGATTGGCTCATTATCAGAAAGACCAGAAGGACGAGGCTTTGGAAGTGTTTCGGAAAGGCGTGAAGCAGGTAGACAAAGACAGCGACAAGACGTTGGTTTCCGATTTTTATGCCATTATGGGCGACCTCTATCATGCAAAGAAAATGGATACGGAGGCTTATGCGGCCTACGATTCGGCGTTGGTCTACAAGGATGACAATATAGGTGCCTTGAACAACTATGCTTACTACTTGTCGGTGGAACGCAAGAACTTGGACAAGGCGGAAGAAATGAGCTATCGCACCGTAAAAGCAGAGCCGACCAACAGCACTTATCTGGATACGTATGCCTGGATTCTGTTTGAAAAGGGAAAGTATGCAGAGGCTCGCATCTATATCGACCAGGCCATGCAGAATGGAGGGGCTGAAAGCTCGGTGGTGGTAGAACATTGTGGAGATATTTATTATCTTTGCGGAGAAACGAAAAAGGCTTTGGAGTTTTGGAAAAAAGCGGAGGAGCTGTCTAAAAAAGAAGCAGAGAATCCCGAAGAAGCCCGTTCGGAGAAAGAACTCAAACTATTAAGAAAGAAAATAGCCCATAAGAAATATTTTGCCCAATGATGAAGCGGATATGTAGATATATTGCAGGCCTATTAATCATCGGATGGATGGCCTCTTGTTCTTCCACGAAGCTGGCGAAGAAGGCTCCGCTTGTCGGCAATCTTTCGGAAGCCGAATATGTGGAACAGGCTTTGTCCTATCATCTGTCCAACGACTGGAAGGCTTTGACAGCCAAGATGTCGTTGACGCTTCAGTTGGGAGAGAAGGATGCCACAAAGGTCAATGGCACCTTGCGGATAAAGAAAGGAGAGGTGATTCAGTTGTCGGTGGCTCCTGTGTTGGGGATTGAAGTGGCTCGTGCCGAAATCTCTCCGGAGGGGGTGTTAGTGATAGACCGTTTGCACAAGCGTTATGTAAGGGTGTCGTTTGAGGAGTTGCAGACGCTGTTGAAAGCCGACTTGAATTTCCACATCTTGCAAGCCTTGTTCCTGAATGAACTGTTTCTACCCGGCAAGGCCGATTTGACCGTTCGGGATGGCTCGGACTTCTCGGCAGAAGTCGTGTCGGAAGGGGTGATGTTGGACGTGAAGAAGGCGAAGCGGTTCAGCTATCAGTTCTTGACGCAGGCTCCGGAAGCCTTGTTGAAAGAAAGCCGAATCGGTTTGCAAGGAACAGAGTACGGTCTTGTTTGGAAATATGATAAGTTCCGTTCGTTGGAGAACAAGCTTTTCCCTTCCTACATGCAACTTTCGCTTGAAGGGGGGAAGAAGGCTTCAAATGTCACTTTTGCCTTGTCTCGCTTGTCTACTAACTCGGACTGGGAAGCACATACAACGGTCTCTGCTAAGTATGAAAAGGTTGAATTGGAAGATTTGGTTAAACAATTATTGAAAAAATGAAACGACTCTTCTTGCTTTGTTTGGCTTGTTTATGCATGATGGGATTGTCAGCCCAGGTATCTACGAAGAAAATCAAGGAGCTGGAATCTCGAAGAAACGAACTGCAACAGCAGATTGCAGCGTCGGAAACCTTGTTACGGTCTACAAAGAAAGATGTCAAGAGTCAGTTGGACAACTTGGCCTTGCTTACCGGCCAAATTACAGAACGTAAGAAGTATATCAAAGCCATCGAGCAGGATGTGCAGGCCTTGAACACAGAGATTGGATCCTTGCAACGCCAACTGAAAGGGCTCCGGCAAGAACTGAAAGACAAGAAGGACAAGTACGAGGCTTCTGTGAAGTACATGTATCGTAACAAGTCGATTCAAGAGAAGCTGATGTTTATTTTCTCTGCCGAAAACCTTAGTCAGACTTATCGCCGTATGCGCTACGTGCAGGAGTATGCCAACTATCAACGCTTGCAGGGCATTGAGATTGAACGAAAGCAAAAGCAGGTTGAAGCCAAGAAAGCCGAGTTGGAGACTACAAGAACATCCAAAGAAAAGTTGCTTCAACAAGGAGAGGCCGAAAAACAGAAGTTGGAAAAGCAGGAGAAAGACCGTCAAGGAATCTTGAACAGCTTGAAGCGCAAACAACGCGGGATTCAGAATGAAATCAGAAAGAAGAGACAATCGGCCAACAAGCTGAATGCGCAAATCGACCGACTGATTGAACAAGAAATCGAAAGAACACGCAAACGGGCAGAAGCCGAAGCCCGGAAGCAAGGAAAGTCGGAAGGGGAAGAAAAATCGGCTGGAACAAAGGCCGGCAAGGTGGAAAAATACAATCTGAACAATGAAGACCGCCAGCTTTCGGGAACTTTTGAACGGAATAAGGGCAGACTGCCGATGCCAATCACCGGACCTTATGTAATTGTCAGCCGTTACGGTCAATACAAGGTGGACGGCCTGAGAAATGTGAAGTTAGACAATAAAGGAATCGACATCAAAGGTCAGTCCGGAGCCAAAGCTCGTGCCATCTTTGACGGCGAAGTGTCGGCCATCTTTAAGTACAACGGCTTGAACAATGTCTTGGTGCGTCATGGCAATTACATCTCCGTCTATTGTAATTTGTCTACCGTCTCTGTGTCGAAAGGAAGTAAAGTAAAAACGAAGGCTGAGATTGGTACGGTTCATAAGGATGCCTCCGGCAATGTCATTCTCCACTTCCAACTTCGCAAGGAGACGACCAAACTCAATCCGGAGTTGTGGCTGGGGCGGTAGTTTGATGAAAAACGCTTTGGAGAACAAGACGACGCGCCAAAGAGGAAAGAACAATTCTCTTTGGCGCGTCTTTTCGTTTTCTCATATATGTTTTACCCCCTCTCGAGAGGGGGCAGGGGGTGCGTTAGACGAGTTAGTTCTTGAGGACTCCGTCCGAAAAATATCAAACATGAATCTTTTTATATCAATAGCCCAAGAAACGTCTTTTTCCTTTTAATCTTTTTTAATTCTGCGAATTATTGTACATTTGCAATGTCTTCACGCCGAGGCTTCTACAAGAGGCAACGGGTGGTGGGGACAGACATATAGATAATGGCGTATTCTTACGCTTTGGTTTTGACTATCTGAAGTCCTGAGAAAATTTCAAACCTGTCAAAGACAAAGCAACAAAGAATGACGTTGGGTATGTTGTATCTATACAACTCTTGTTATGCTCGTTAGCCTATGGTGTATTTGCACGATAGGTATAACGGGTATATAGGGTATGATATAATCGTATCGGCGTGAAGTTCGGAGTTGCTCGTTTCGACAGGTTAGGCAATTCTCAGGCGCCTTAGATAGTGAAGCGAGCAATGAGTGGGCTTCACGTTCTTTGTTTATATGCCTCTAAGTTCTTCTTTTCTTGAATTTCGATGCGAAGCCCCATCGTGCTAAAAACCTGATAAATGATGAAGAAAGTATGGTTTGTGCTTGCGATGCTGGTATGTGCTTTGCAAGTTGTAGTGATGGAGATGGAGACGACTTGGAACCCACTCCTAAGCCGGAAGTGGTTACTCCCACCATCACAATTGATGCCGGCATCTTGACAAACGGATTGTCTTTCGGTGTGGATGCAAGCGAAAACACCGTCTCTTTTTCGACCAATGTGGATTGGACATTGAGTGTAGCTTCTACAACCGGTGGATCTACCTGGTGTACAGCTTCAGTTACAAGCGGAAGCAAGGGTACAGTAAGTGTAAAGTTTACGGTTACGGAAAACACAGGATATGATGACCGAAGCGTATCTGCAACGATAAAAGCAGGTACAGCCAGCAAGACGTTTACCATCACTCAGAAAGGGGTAGAAGCTTTGCTCGTAACAACGGATAAATACGAACTGGAACAAGAAGGTGGTCAGATTGAAATCGAGGTAAAGGCCAATATCGAATATCAGATGGAAATCTCGGAAACTGCCAAGAGTTGGATTACCGAATCGTCCGGCCGCGCATTGACTACTCATAAACATACCTTGACCATTGCGGCCAACGAAGAAGTGGAAAAGCGCGAAGGCGAAATCTATTTCAAGAGTGGCGATAAGGTGGAAACCGTCAAGGTTTATCAGTCTGGAGGCACTATCTTGATGCTTACTCAGGATGAATATACGGTCAGCGATGCCGGAGAAACCATTACGGTAGACATCAAGAGCAACTTTGAGTATGGTGTTCAGATGCCGGACGTGGATTGGATTACCGATGAGGCTTCCAGTCGGGGCATGTCCAGCCATACATTGAAGTATGTCATTGCTCCTAATGAAACTTACGATAGTCGTTCGGCTGAAATCATTTTCTATGACAAGAACAGTGATTTGAAAGATACATTGAAGGTGATTCAGGTGCAGAAGGATGCGATTGTGATTTCTGAAAAATGGATTAGAATTGACGCTGAAAGTGATACTATTGAAGTTAAACTTTCTACCAATGTGGACTTTGAGATTGAAATACTGGAAGCAGATTGGATAAAACAAATTAATTCATCCAGGTCTTTAGCGGAACATATGATCAAATTTAGTGTTTCTGCTAATGAGGGTGAGAAAAATCGCAAGGGTAATATTGTTTTTAGAAATACAAAGAATACGCTGAGTGATACATTAATAGTAGTCCAAAGGAGCGACTATGGTTATTTTGAATTTAGAGATTATTATAATAGGGTAGCATATGTAAAATTATATAAAGCAGGAACCCTATGGAAGACACTTAATTTACATGGTTGTGAATTAGAATCATTGTTGGAATTGGAAGTTGCTGGTCCTATTAACGGTGATGATATAGGTATACTTCATTATCAGAATCTTAGCTTAGATTTATCTGAAGCTACTATTGAAAAAGGGAGATACGATTATCATTATTATAATGACATGAATAGTACATGGCATTCCAAAGATGCTTATAATGAGGAAAATAGGATAGCATCAAACATGTTTGCTGGTTCACATTTTACAGGAATAACACTGCCCAAAAGTGTTATTTCAATAGGTAAGGATGCTTTTTATCGCTGTCCTTATTTAACTTTTGTCAATACTCCTACTGGATTGAATTCTATAGGAAGTTATGCTTTTCATTCTTGTATTTAGAAGCCTCTAACAACCAAGAATAATCAGAAATAACCAAATATAAACCTTTAATTATCAGTAAATTCTAAAATTTAGCATTTTTCGGCTGCTTTTTGATGCTTCCCAAATTTCCACAGATTTTTCAGACATAT
>JAFTSK010000043.1 GCA_017467385.1 Bacteroidaceae bacterium | reverse complement strand
GTTCGAGAAATACGCACGTGCGTGGGTGTAAAGGGTCCATTTTGGACCCTGGACCCAAAAACCTTTGACGGAAGCCTCAACGTTCTTTGGAGGAAGAGGGCTTCCTCCAAAGGATTTTTGATTGGGGAGTAAGGGATTTTTACGGCTCTCCCAAATACTTGACAATAATCCCTACTTCATAACCGTTCAACTCAAAAACGACAGAAAGAAACAAAAATATTGGGAACGGTCGCAGAAATAGGGAACGTTCCCGGGAACGATTGCAGAAAAATAATAGATAAAAGATTTCTGTTTCTATGTAATGTCAATTAACTTGGTGGCATGCAAAAACACATATAAAGGTATGTTTCTTATCATACAGCAGCTAAACGCATAAAAATATACAAAATATAGTATGATAAGTAAGGGTGGTCATCAGACGTGATAACCACCCTATTTTATATTTTAAATATTCGTTGGAAAGGGTTTTACCGAAGCTCTCTAAAGGAGAAAAATTCCAAACTGAATCTTTTGATTTTTAAATTATATGCGTATATTCGCAAAAAAAAAATGAAAGTAACAATATATCGTTGACATCCACTTTCCTCTCTTGAGAGGGAATGAAATATAACCACCTCGATATTATTCTATATGCTGAAAAAAATACTATATATTATTGTTCTTGCCCTAATGGGTACATCTGATGCTTTGGCATTCAACAAAGAATTGACCGATTCCATCCGTTCTTTAGATGAGTTGCTGATGCAGAAAGATTATTTTACACAACAAAAGGAGAACAGGATTTCTGAACTGAAAGCCAAACTGTCTACCAGTTCGAGAGATGACGAACGATATACTCTCAGCATAAATTTATACGAGGAATACAAAGCCTATCAATACGATTCGGCCTACCACTATGCCAACAAATCGTTCAGTCTTGCCACGAATCTGAACAACCTGGAATATAAACTGGAATCGAAATGCGCACTTATCTTTTGCTTGTTGTCGGCAGGGCTATACAAGGAAGCTTTTGATGAATTCCAGAAAATTGACTGTCAAGATGTCGGAGTTTCCTACAAACAAAAGTATTATTCATTGGCTATCCGACTTAACTATGCCATATCTGATTACAACCACTCGTCTCCGTTCTACGAGAAATATGTAAATGCCGGTAATCTTTTCACAGATTCCATTCTCCAGCTGATACCTGCTCCTTCTCCCGAACGGCATTATTTTGAAGCTCAACGGCAAATGAAGAATCGTGAATATGCCCAAAGTATCGCCACCTTTGAAAACCTGATTTCACACGACTCTATCAATACACACGACAAAGCCATCATACATTCTTGCTTGGGATGGATGTATTGGCAGAACGGCAATACCGACCTCGGACTGAAAAATCTGATTGAATCGGCCAAATACGATATAAAAGCATCGGTCAAGGAAACCACCGCCTTGTGTGGACTCGGAGAATTGCTATACAACATGGAAGACATTGACAGAGCAAAGGAGTATGTACAACAGTCTCTGAATGACGCTAATTTCTATGGCGCCCGACACCGTAAAATCGAAATCAACAATATCCTGCCTATTATCGAGCAGGACAGATACATCTTATTACAGCATCAAAGAAACATCGTGCTGATTGGGGGAGCAATTATCTTGCTGCTGGTAATTGCACTTTCATTGGCATTTGTCGTGGTCTTCAAACATAAGAAAAAGTTGGAAGATGCCCAGTTGCAGATTGCCGAAAGAAACCATCGTCTGACTCAGATTAACAGCCAGCTGCAAGAAGTCAATAAAATCAAGAACGAATACATCGGCAATTCGTTCTACCAAAGTTCCCGTTTCATAGACAATATGGAAAACATCTATAAAACGGTTTCAATCAAAATTGCCGCCCGTCAATATAATGATGTTGGGTTATACTTGAAGAACACCATGATTAAAGAAGAACGAAACAACATGTTCAATGTTTTTGACAAGACATTCCTTCGTATCTTCCCTCATTTCATCGAACAATACAACCAACTCTTTCCCGAAAGCGAACGCAAGTATCCCGACCAAACCGATACATTGACTACGGAAATGCGTATCTTCGCCCTCATCAGACTCGGTGTTACCGAAAGCGATAAAATAGCTCAATTCCTGAACAAGTCTATCCATACCATCAACACTTACAAAACAAGAGTCAAAAACAAATCTCTGATAGAAAACGAACAGTTTGAAGCCCGGATTATGGAAATCGGACGAGTATCAGAACCGTAAAAAGGGGCATATTGGGTTAATACAACCGAGTTACAAATATAACTGATAATCAATTGGTTAAACATTTACTTTCCACAAAATCGTTATACATTTCATTGATTTCTTGACATAGGGAATATTATCTTTTAATTTTGCCATACAACAATTTTGCGCAAAAAAGAAAATTAACTCTTAAACCAGAAATGTCATGAAACGTAAACATTTTGTTTTGCTGGCTCTTTGGTCTCTTATGTTGTTTTCTTGTACAACGGAAAATGGAGTTTACACAGAACCCATTACCTTGTATGAAAAAATAGGAGGCACATGGAACCTATCGAGAATCAAGCAAGTCGATGAACTTGCAGTGGCCAACAAGTCCGGAGTAACCGAAGTGGATTTGACCGATTTCTTTGAAACCTTTTCCATTTCATTGAATGAAACTTCGGATTATACCCCTTCCACTTTTACTACCAGCGGTGCGCCGGGAATCCTCCCCGCTGAAGGATACTGGAAATTGGATCACGCTTTTCAGAATTGGGACGGAAGCCCTGTAAAAGTCCTGTTCTATTCTGATGCCGCCTGTACTCAATCCATCGGAAAAGTATCTATCACTTCCGTTCCGGGTTCCGTACCTCTGATGGAACTTACCCTGACACGTTCGACAAACGGTACTCCATTTGTCTCGTATGTCTATACATTAATTCCTGTTATGCAGACTAACGAATAATCACTATGAGAAAGATTCTATTGACATTGGCTACCTTGTTGTCATTCATTCATGCAACAGGACAGGTAACAATCACCAGTTACCCCGTAATATATGCTCCCGATGAAGAAGTAACCTGGTATTTCGATATGACCGAAAAGATGCAGGTAGAAGGAGAACCATTCTATATCTGGACATGGGCTCCAAGCAATCCTGAAGATGTGTTGGGTACTCCCGATGCCTGGAACAATCCTTCGGATGCATGTACCTTGAAATATGTAGGAAACGGTATCTATAAGTTGACCATGATACCGACCGAGTTCTACGGTGTAAGCGCCGAATCTCTTTATGCCAACGGCGACATCTTCTGGATGAATATCCGTAATGATGCCAAAGAAGACGTAACCGGTTCCTTACAGGCTCCTCACCCGTTCAACAGCGAATTTCAGAATTTCCTCGATTCGGAACGCGACTTGCAAGTCTATCCGTCTGTATTTACCATGAAAGACAAGATTTCAATCCTGGTAAACATCAGTCAGCTGAACATCAGCGGTCAAGGAGTAGGTGCGTTGGTGGGTAAGGATTTCGGAAACCTGCACATGCATAGTGGTCCGAACAACTTTGCTGATCATATCATTGAAGCCAACATGGGCAACCCTGAACTTGTAGAGAAGACCAAGCTGAAGAAAGTAAACTTCGGCGACGGATACATCTACAAGATGGATATGATTCCGGAAGAATATTATGGCATCACCGACGAAGAAGCATTAAACGGCTACCAGATGACCAACATCATGTTCAATCTTCCAACGACAGACTGGGCTAATTTAGGTATTACGGCCGGTGGCGACAATTTTGTGCTGACTTGTGGAGAGGTAGAACCGGAACCGGATCCTATTTTCTCCATCTTCCCTACCCGGGTATCCCAACTTGACTTCCTGACACTGACTCGCCAATATGACGACGGTCTGTCTAATCTTAACTATGAGATTACCGGAGGCAGTAAAGTCCTGACAGGAGAATTCGGTGGAACAAGAGAAGCACGTAAGGTTACAATCAACCTGCTCGACGGTTTCAAGGACGAACCGAATCTTGACCGATTGCACATTGTCATTACCCGTAACGGAAACGTTGTGGAAGACAGAACCATCCCACTCGTCTCTGTTACAGAAATTGAATAGTTAACCTTTAAATTACATTCCAATGTTAAACAATAATATCAGGAAGATGGCACTGAGTATGCTGTTCATACTTTCAGTGTTGGTTGCTTCCGCACAGAATATATCCGTAACAGGTACTGTTACTGATGTGAATGGTGAGCCGATTATTGGGGCTTCCATTGTAGAAAAATCCAATCCTTCCAACGGAACCATTAGCGATTTCGAAGGTAAGTTCTCGTTACAAGTAGCTAAAAATGCCATCATACGAATCAGTTTCGTAGGATACGAAAGCCAGGAATTAGCGGCAAAGAATCCGCTTAACGTCGTATTAGAAGAAAACGCTATTATGCTTCAGGAAGCGGTAGTGGTAGGTGTAGGATACGGTACGATGCGTAAATCCGACTTGACCGGAGCCATTACTTCCATACCGGCCAAAGACCTCAAGCAAGGTATCGTAACCAGTACCGAACAATTATTGCAAGGTAAAATTGCCGGTTTGTCCGTTACTCAGGCCTCCAGCGATCCTACTACCGGTTCTTCACTTCGCCTTAGAGGGGGTACTTCATTGAGTGCAAGCAACTCTCCGCTAATTGTTGTCGATGGAATCCCCGGTGTGGACATCAATTCGGTACAGCCTTCTGAAATCATCAGCATGGACGTATTGAAAGATGCTTCGGCTGCAGCCATTTATGGTAGTCGTGGTGCCAACGGTGTCATTATCGTTACCACCAACAGAGCTACTGAAACCGAAGTGAACAAAATAGGATACAATGGTTGGGTTTCGGTGGGTACTGCCGCCAAGAACATAGACATGCTTTCGGCCAACCAATGGCGAGAATACGTTCGCAAAAACGAAATATTGGATGCCATCGACTATGGAGCAGATACCGATTGGATCAAGGAACTCGAACAGACAGCCGTTTCTCATTCTCATAATTTCTTCATGAGCAATTCCCGTAAGAACAACGGATATAGAGCATCAGCAACCTACCAGGCCAATGAAGGTATCGTCAAACACAATTACATGGATAGAATTGCAGGAAGCTTGTCGGCCTACCAATATGGACTTGACCAACGATTGAGATTTGACTTGGGATTGAACATGTCTTACGATAAATATCGTTCACCGGACTACGGATTCTACGGTATTTTCAACTATGCCATCAACCAGAATCCAACTGTACCCGTCAAGGATGAACAGGGAAACTACACACGCATGGGCGGAACCAACATGCAGAATCCGGTGGAATACAACGATAACTACTATTCGGAACAAACCAGACATCGTTTGCTTGCTTTCGGTAAGGTAGATTTTGAAATCCTTTCCGGATTGCACGCAGTAGCCAATCTTTCTTATGAACATGGTTCTTGGCAAAACCGTTATTATCAACCTTCGTATGCGGCTGGCAACAGCGTAGGAGGTACTGGTCGCCGTCAGTTGGCCGACAACAGCAACTATCAGCTCGAAACCTATGTAAGCTATGACAAGACCATCGCAGATGTTCACAAACTCAATGCAATGGCCGGTTATTCCTACTCCAAATACGTGTATGAAGGTTTCGGAGCTTCCCGTAGCGGATTTGACACAGACAGCTTCCTTTACAACAATCTGGGAGCAGGTAACGATTATAGAAAAGATGATGTTTACTCAAACAAGGGAGAAGCACGCCTTGCTTCATTCTATGGCCGTTTGAATTACTCGTTCAACAGTAAATACATGCTTACTGCCACCATGCGTGCAGACGGTAGTTCACGTTTCGGTGCCAACCATAAATGGGGCTATTTCCCATCAGCAGCCTTAGGTTGGCGCGTATCGGAAGAAGCCTTCATGAAAGACATCAAATGGATAGACAACTTAAAAGTAAGAATCGGTTACGGTGTTACCGGTAATCAGGACGGTATCGGTGAATACAAATCATTGGCCTTGCTTGGTGCAGGTGGCGGCGGTTACTACGATGCTGCAACCGGTACCTGGAAAGCGACTTATTCTCCTTCCCAGAATGCCAATCCAGACCTTAAATGGGAATCAACTGCACAATATAACGTGGGTATTGACTTTGCCGTTATCAACCGTATTCGGGGTACTATCGACTTGTATTACAAGAAAACATCCGACTTGTTGTGGAACTATCCGGTATCCCAACCGCCTTACCTTTACAGCTCCATGCTTGCCAATGTAGGCGACCTTGTCAACAAAGGGGTAGAACTTACTTTGAATGCAGATATTCTGAAAATGGGCGGTTTCGACTGGAGTGCAGATTTGACATTTGCGTACAACCATCAGGAAATTACCAGTCTGTCAAACGACACGTTCCAGGATTTGGGAACTCCGGCCGGTCAGCTTCATGGTATTGACGGTTTGTCGAATGCCTATACCCAAATGGTCAAGGCAGGATACCCTACCGGTGCTTTCTTTGGTCCTCGTTGCAGCGGTATTGATGCCAACGGAGAATACATCATCGAGAATCCGGACGAACAAGTATATCTTGGTTCGGCACAACCCAAATTCAATCTTGGTTTCTCTACAACTGTAAATTGGAAAGGTTTCGACCTCAGTTTGTCAGCATACGGTATGTTTGGTCAGAAGATTTTGAATGCTACCAACATGCAGCTCTTTACCGATACCCGTATGCCAAGCAAGAACATTCCGGACAAGTTTGCTGAACAAGGCATCAAGCCGGACAAGATTACCTACTCAGACTATTGGTTGGAAGACGGTTCTTTCCTTCGTCTGCAGTCCATTACACTTGGTTATACCATCCCTGGAACCAAGAAAATAGGTATCGAAAACCTCAGAGTCTATGGTACAGTCGACAATGTATGTACGCTTACCGGATACTCAGGTGTTGATCCGGAAATCAATACCAGCGGCCTTGATAATCCAGGCATTGATTTGTGTAATGTCTATCCTAAAACCCGTTCTTTCATTTTGGGATTAAATGTTTCATTTTAAACAATCAGAAATATGAAATCAAAATTCACTATCATATCCATGATGTGTGCCATGCTCACGTTTAACGCATGCACCGACCTTGATGAAAAGATTTACGACAAGGTTCCGATGGATCAATACGGCAAGACTGATGCCGAAATTCAGACCATAACAGCCGCTATCTATGCATCGCTGAGAGGTCTGAGTGACAATACAACCGGTATTGCAAGCTACCCGACATGCGAATTTGTCTTCTTCCTCGATGAAACCACATCCGACGAAGCTTGTATTCCGGCTCGTGGAGACAACTGGTACGATAACGGTGTCTATTTTGAAGCACAAAGACACGATTGGGCACCCTCGAACAAGTTGTTTGAAAGCTACTGGAAATATTGTTACAACGGCATTACCAGCTGTAACAGCGTCATCTACCAGATTGAAAAGTCCGGACAGACTCCGGAAGATATGGTAAAAATCAGTGCAGAACCGAGAGCTTTGAGAGCCTATTATTACTGGCTTTTGCTCAACTCCTTCGGCGATGTGCCTATCGTTACCGATTTTGAACAGACAGAATTGCCGGCAAAATCAGACCGTAAAGAAGTCTATTCTTTCATAGAAACCGAAATCAAAGAAGTGATGCCATACCTTAGCGAAGCCAAAGCCTATGGACGACTCACTCAAGACGTGGCCAATACACTCCTTGCCAGACTGTACATCAATGCCGAAACATACATTGGAGAAGCCAAGTGGCAAGCTTGTCTTGATGCGTGCGACAAGGTAAAGAACTATTCGTTGGAACCCAACTATAAGAGTAACTTTACCGATGCTACCCAACCAAGCAGTGATGAAATTATTTTTGCCATCCCTTACGATCACAAGCAAGGAACGCTGGGTAACTACCTAAATTCCATGAGTGTCAATGCACAGCAATGGAAGGCATTTTCAATCACTCAGTATGGAGGAAACTGGTCGGCCAACGGTATTTGCGCCCAACCGGGAGTATATTCTTCCTTTGAAGAAACGGATGTCCGCAGAGAGTGTCTGCTCATCGGCGAACAGCGCAGTAAAGCCGACGGAAGCATCATCATGACCACCGAAGGCAATCAGCTTATCTACACCGAAGAAGTAACCTCTATCGACAACCGCAAAGACCTCAAAGGTTCCGAATGTCAAGGAGCAAGACTGTATAAATACGAATTCAGAGACGATGAAGAATGGGAAAGAGATTACGACTGGGTGTTGATGCGTTATGCTGAAATCCTGCTCATGAAAGCAGAATGTTATGTCCGTTTAGGAACTCCCGATGCCGGTCTTGATTTGGTAAACCAGATTCGTCAACGTGCAGGCTTGAAGAGTATTACTGAAATAAATTTGGAAGCCATAGATACAGAATGGCTACATGAATTTATTTTTGAAGGACTCCGACGTACTGTCAACATCCGATTTGGAACCTATTTTGAAGAATGGTGGGAAAAGCCTGTGTCTCGCTACGATGCATCAAAGGCCAGCCGTTTCTTCCCAATTCCGGCCAACATCCTGACATTGAATCCTAACTTGGTTCAGAATTCCGACTATTGATCATTGTAACATACCTATCCGATATGAATATGAAGTTATTTAAACATATAGGTCTCATGAGTGTCATCGCTATTTCAGCGATGACCTCATGCTCCGAAAACGATCCCGTTTTCTTGACAGAGACAGAAACAAGTTTTGCAAGCGAAGCAAAAGTACAGAAACGCGATGACATGCGTATATTTGTTCACTACATGCCCTGGTTCCAAAGCAAGGATTATAGCGGAGAATGGGGTATGCACTGGAAGATGGACCGTTGTAATCCCGACCAAATAGACGAAAACGGCAGAAGGGATATTGCCTCTCACTTCTATCCATTGGCAGAACCCTACGACAGTAGTGATCCGGTTGTACTCGACTATCATGCCCTGCTGATGAAATATTCAGGTATCGAAGGCGTATTAGTAGACTGGTACGGTTCTCGTAGTGGAGCAGCATCGACAGAAGCTCTCTTTGAAGCCATGAAACGCGCCGGACTTGAACTTGCCATCGTTTATGAAGACCGCAACAACCTTGACGGTGCATCTTCTGAAAGCCAGAAAATCAAATGGGGACAAGATGACATGGTGTATTTGTATAACAATTTCTTCAAGAAACCCAACTATACCACCATTGACGGAAAACCTTTGCTGATGTGTTTCGGCCCCATTGAAATCAGTACTGAGAATTTCAAGCGAGCTCCTACTCTGTGGAGTGAAATATTCTCTCCGCTTACAGTTCGTAAAATGACTCCTTGCTTCCTGGCTCTTTACGGAGCTTCTAAAAATGCCAATGACGACCGGAACAAGAATGCAATGGGAGAATTCACATGGGTAAACGCCAATAATGCGGCTTTCATAGACAACCTTAAAACAAAGTTCGACTACTACATGGGATCGGCTTATCCTGGGTTCAAGGACTACTACAAAGAAGGTGGATGGGGAGACAACATCACCCCGGTCGATTACCGAGACGGCCAGGAATTCCGCGACCAACTTGCTGTTGCTGACGAGAAAGAAATCCCTATGCTTCAGCTCGTTACCTGGAATGACTTTGGAGAAGGTACCCAAATAGAACCAACGGTAGAAGATGGATTCAAATACCTTGAAATAGTACAGGATTTTGCGCAGGTGGATTATGATGTAACAGTTCTTGAAAGCATATTCAAGCACTACACCCTCCGACGTAAATATGCTAATGATGCTCAAATAACTGCGAAACTGAATGAAGCCTATAAAGCGTTTGCAAATCTTGAACCGGAAAAGGCGCAATCAATCATGAGTGGTATCAACTAATCTGAATGAATATGAAATCCTATAATATTCCAAGACATTTTATCATTTTAGTAATGTCGGTATTTCTTTGCGCCCATGCCGGTGCCATTGAAACCGTATGCTCCCCGGACGGAAAACTTGTACTTACTGTCGGTATCAAAAACGGTAAGCCGCAATACTCGTTAAAACGTGGGAACGAAACCGTACTCAAACCCTCTTTTCTCGGATTTGAATTGGCTGACGGTAATTTGTCTGACGGATTCAAGATAGTCAAAACCTATCGCGACAGCCATGACGAAACCTGGCAACAACCCTGGGGAGAAACCTCAACCGTTCGTAACAATTACAATGAGTTGAAAGTAAACTTAGAAGAAAAGAAAGGATTGAAAAGAAAACTCAACATCGTATTCCGAGTGTTTAATGACGGAATTGGATTCCGGTATGAATTTCCCCAACAGAAAAATCTGACCGAATTCCAAATTATGGACGAGTTGACTGAATTCGCCATGCCGTCTGATGCAAAGGCTTGGTCTCAACCAACCAATGGAACCGAATATTATGAGGCTTTGTACACGTGTGAACCTATCAGCCAGAAAGACACAGTATCCACTCCCATGACTATTGAGGTAGCCCCTGACCTATATATGGCTATACATGAAGCCAATCTGACAGATTATGCAAGCCTCAATCTGACACCACGCATGTCTAAGGATGATACTCCCGTTCTTGTTGCAGCGTTAACACCCTGGCAAAGCGGTGTCAAAGTTTACACAAAAGCTCCATGTGTTACTCCCTGGAGAACCGTAACTGTGGCAAACACACCAGGAGGTCTTATCACATCGTATATTGCCTTGAATCTGAACGAGCCATGTCAATTGGAAGATGTGTCATGGATTGAGCCGGGACGTTACGTCGGAATCTGGTGGGGTATGCACATGAAAGACTATACTTGGGAACAAGGTCCGAAACATGGAGCAACTACCGAGAATACCCGTAGATACATCGACTTTGCTTCTCAACATGGTTTTAAAGGAGTCCTTGTTGAAGGGTGGAATTATGGTTGGGATAATAATTGGACGGTAAACGGCCATGAGTTTAAATTTACAAAACCTTATCCCGACTATGACTTTGAAGGACTACAAAAATATGCATTGTCGAAAGGGGTTCGTCTGATAGCACATAATGAAACTGGTGGAGCCGCCCAAAATTATGAAAACCAATTGGAAGAAGCTTTTGCTTTATACCATAAACTTGGCATTAATTGTGTAAAAACAGGCTATGTCAACATCTTGTTGGATAAAAAAGAACTGCAACATAGTCAGTATGGCATCAACCATTATCGGAAAGTGCTTGAAGCAGCTGCCCGTCATCAGATAATGGTTGTAAACCATGAACCCGCCATGCCTTCCGGACTTAGACGTACTTACCCGAACATGATGTCAGGAGAAGGCATGAGAGGTCAGGAATACAATGCATGGTCTGCTGATGGAGGCAATCCTCCTTATCATGTCTGCATCTTGCCATTTACCAGAGGGCTTGCAGGACCAATGGACTTTACTCCAGGTATTTTCAATTTCGAGAACAAGGCAGTACCGGGAACCCGTCCACAAACAACGATAGCCAAACAATTGGCCGAATATGTTGTACTGTATTCTCCTTTACAAATGGCTGCCGATATGATTGAGAACTATGAATACCATCCGGCACTCACGTTCATCGAATCGTGTCCAACCAACTGGGATAAGACATTGGTTCCTTTGGCAGAATTAGGGAAACATGTTACCATCGTCAGAAAAGACAGAGACAGTAATAATTGGTTTATCGGTAGTGTTACAGATGAAAATCCCCGGGAATTTTCTTTAAAGCTTGATTTCTTGGATGATAACACGACCTATCAAATGACTGTATATGAAGACGGTATCGGTGCAGATTACAAAACCAATCCGTATCCGTTAAATATCCGTCAGGAAACCGTAACTTCCCTATCAGAAATAAAGCTTAGATTAGCTCCTGGAGGTGGTACAGCAATCAGATTGATAGAATCAAAAAAATAAAGGTATATACATAGCAAAAAGATTGTTTTAGGTCGTTATTGGAGCCGGTATGCTGAATTTATGATGATTGAGCTGTCCGGCTCCTTTTATTTTACCTAATGACATTTACCCTCATTCCCTTTAAAGCCATTATAAAGCGAAGGATCTCGGTAACACATCCATATTATAAAATCAAAGCCTATTGACACAACAAATGACAAATCTTGCCTTGAAAAGCGCGGGCTTTCCGAAGCTTCATCACATTCTGGTTGATGATGACAAAAGCCAACTGATGGCCATTGGCAGCCTTTGCATAACCGGCCAATGAACTGACACCCGTTACCGAACCGGTTTTGGCACGTACCTTCCGATAAGCCTTTGTCTTTTTCATGCGATGTTCCAACGTGCCATCCACTCCGGCAATCGGCAAGGATTCATAGAAAGGTTGGAAAATTTCTGCATGATAATAAGCAAACTTCAAATATTCCAACATCAAACGGGGGGAAACATAGTTGTACAAGGAAACTCCACTCCCATCGGCTATCCG
>JAFTSK010000042.1 GCA_017467385.1 Bacteroidaceae bacterium | reverse complement strand
CCATTTTGAGTGCTGCCTTCACCTTTTTCTCGATGACTTGCTTCGGCGTTTTCTTCAACTTCAATCCGAATGCAATGTTATCAAATACATTCAGATGAGGGAACAAAGCGTACTTCTGGAATACCGTATTCACAGGACGCATGTGAGGAGGAGTCTGCGTTATCTCCTTACCAGAGATACGGATTACACCTTCTGATGCAGTTTGAAAACCTGCTATCAGACGCAAAAGTGTGGTCTTACCACATCCCGACGGGCCAAGAATGGTCACAAACTCACCCTTCTTCACATTCAAATTGATGTTATCCAAAGCGACCTTCTCGCCAAAAAATTTGGAAACATTCTGAACTTCAATGATATAACTAGACTGTTGCATATTCTTTTTGTTGTAAGACGCAAAGATAGAAAAATTATCATTATATTTGCAAAAAACTTTATAAAACATTTAATATGAAAAATTTCGTTTATTTGTTTGCAGCCGGAACCATGGCTTTGGCTGCATGTAGCAGTGACCCTGCTTACAAGATTTCGGGTACTATCGAAAATGTTGCCGACGGTGAATACGTATATTTGTCGGAAGCAAAGGGTAGAGAACTCATCAAGTTGGATTCAGCCGTAGTAACAGCCGGTGCATTCACTTTTGAAGGTCGTCAAGACGCTCCTATAGCCCGTTACATCAATTATACTCCGAAGGAAGGACGTGGTCCACGCGTAGATTTCTTCTTGGAAAACGGAAACATCACAGTTGCTTTAGGTGAAAACAATTCTGTAACCGGTACTCCTAACAATGACATCTATCAGGCATACAAAAACGAAAGCCTGCCATTAGACAAACAATATGGCGAACTTTACAAAACTTATAGAGCTGAAGGAACAACCGACGAGCAGAAAGCTGAATTGGAAAAGCAGATGGATGAAATCGATGCCAAGAAGAATGATATAATCTTCAACACCATCGACGCCAACATCAACAATGTTGTAGGTATCCACCTTTGGCCAAGCAATTCATACAGTATGACAATGGAACAACTCTTGTCTTTGGCTAGTAAAGTTCCGGCTGAATTCAAAGAAAAGCCAAGTATTGCTAAGTTGTTGAAGCGCATCGAAGCTATGGATAATACTTGGATTGGCAAGAAGTTCACAGACTTTACATTACCTGACTTGGAAGGCAACCCGATGAAACTATCAGACATCATAGCAAAGAACAAGTACACCTTGATTGACTTCTGGGCAAGTTGGTGTGGTCCTTGCCGTGCAGAAATGCCGAACGTGGTAGCTGCTTACAAGGAATACAACAAGAAAGGCTTCGGTATCGTAGGCGTATCTTTGGACAGCGATGCCAATGCATGGAAAGCAGCCATCGAAAAGATGGGCATGACTTGGGATCACATGTCAGACGTAAAGGGTTGGGAATGCGAAGGTGCGGCTATCTATGGTGTAGGCTCTATCCCTGCTACCGTATTGGTTGCTCAGGATGGTACCATCATCGAACGTAACCTCCGTGGTGAAGCTATCAAGGAAAAGTTGGCTGAACTTTTGAAGTAATCTCTATACCTTATTATAATAAAGGCTGCAAGTTTTTGGGCTTGCAGCCTTTATTTGTTGTTGGCTGATAGAAAATCGGTATTTCCGATTTTTCTTATATATATCAGATTCACCAACAAGCTTTATTATCTATTAAGGTTCAATCT
>JAFTSK010000041.1 GCA_017467385.1 Bacteroidaceae bacterium | reverse complement strand
CTACACTCCGGGTATCTTTGAAACGGATTGTAGCAAGATGAATCCAAACAACAATTCAAGAGTACGTTCCACATTGGTTCGCCAGTTGGCACTTTATGTAACGATGTACAGCCCATTGCAGATGGCCGCAGACATTCCTGAGAACTATGAACGTTTCATGGATGCTTTCCAATTCATCAAGGACGTAGCGATTGATTGGGACGAAAGTAAATACTTGGAAGCAGAACCGGGCGATTATATTACCATCGCACGCCGTGCAAAAGGAACCGGAGATTGGTTCGTAGGTTGTACCGCCGATGAAAACGGCCATAAGACGCAGTTAAGATTTGATTTCTTGGAACCGGGAAAGAAATACATTGCAACCGTATATTCAGACGCAAAGGATGCCAGTTGGGATAAAAACCCGCAAGCATACACGATAAAGAAAGGTATTTTGACCAATAAGAGCAAATTAAACTTAACCGCTGCAAGCGGAGGTGGATTTGCCATTAGCATTAAAGAAGTACAGGATAAAGAAGATATAAAAGGTTTAAAAAGATTGTAATTTAGGATTTAGGTTTTATTAGTAAAAGGGTAATTATTAGGTAGAAAGACACGTTTTCAATAGGTATTTTTTAATTGAAGAGAGAATAAAAAACTATATTATTTAACTTTAAATTCAAAAACATGAAAAAGAACTTTATGTTTAAGGTCCTTTTAACCTTTGTTGTTGGACTATTTATGTCTGTTGGCGCATTTGCCCAACAAATAGCCGTCAAAGGTGTGGTAAAGGACGGAACTGGCGAACCGATTATCGGTGCCAACGTTGTAGTGAAAGGTACTACAAACGGTACAATTACCGATTTTGACGGTAATTTCCAATTGAACGCCAACAAAGGCGACATCATTCAAGTTTCATTCATCGGTTACGCTTCTCAGGAACTTCCTGCGACTGCAGAATTGATGAACATTATTTTGAGAGATGACTCAGAAATGTTGAATGAAGTGGTTGTTATTGGTTACGGTGTAGCCAAGAAAAACGACTTGACCGGTTCGGTAACAGCCATGAAGCCAGACGAAATGAACAAAGGTTTGGTAACTAACGCACAAGACATGATACAAGGTAAGATTGCCGGTGTAAATGTTACTTCTGCCAGTGGTACTCCGGGTGCCGGTGCTACCATCCGTATTCGTGGTGGTTCTTCTTTGAACGCTTCCAATGATCCGTTGATCGTTATTGATGGTTTGGCAATGGATAACAACGGTGTGAAAGGTTTGTCTAACCCGTTGTCTATGGTAAATCCTGCCGACATCGAAAGTTTCACCGTATTGAAAGATGCTTCAGCTACTGCTATTTATGGTTCTCGCGGTTCTAACGGTGTAATCATCATTACCACCAAGAAAGGACGTTCTGGACAGAAGCCATCGGTTACTTACAATGGTAACGTATCCTTCAGCACCAAGAAGAAGACTATCGACGTAATGAATGGTCAAGAATTCGGCGAATTCATCGAAGACATGTACGGTGTAGGTAGTGATGCTTGGAACGCATTGGGTAAGCAATATACATTGTACGGAGAAATCAAGACTGACAAGAACGGACAATATCTTTACAACAACACTAACTGGCAAGATAAAATCTATCGCACAGCTGTCAGCCATGACCACAATGTAACAATCAGCGGTGGTTTGAAGAATATGCCTTATCGTGTTTCTCTTGGTTACACCAACCAACAAGGTATTTTGAGAACTTCCGACTTTGAACGTTATACTGCCAGCGTTAACCTTTCTCCAAGTTTATTCGATGATCATTTGAAGATTAACTTGAACGCCAAAGGTATGATTGCTAACACTGATTATGCTAACACCGAAGCAGTAAGTGCAGCCGTTTGGATGGACCCGACTCAAAGCGTTAAGAACTATGATCCGATATACGACAATTTCGGCAACTACTTCCAATGGTTGGGTAGTGGTGATGCTCTAAAGGATCCCAATTGGCCATATACTTACAACAGTTTGGCTACTAAGAATCCTATGGCATTGTTGAACCAACAAGACAAGGGTGCAAACTCTAAAGCATTCGTAGGTAACGCAGAATTTGACTATAAGATTCATGGTTTTGAAGATCTCCGTCTTCACATGAATTTAGGTGCAGACTTCTCTACCGGTAAGGAAACAACTTACATCACTCCAAATTCAAGTACCAACGCTTACTATGGTTGGGACGGTTGGGATAAGACAGACAAATACAACTTGTCATTCAATGCTTATGCTCAATATTACAAGGACTTTGCTAAAGTTCATCATTTCGACATCATGGGTGGTTACGAATGGCAACATTTCCACCAAGAAGGGGAATACGATGGTTGGGGATGGATTCCAGCGACCAATACAGAGAGTCCGAACTCAGAATACAAACGCGATAGCAAAGTATGGAAGACTGAAAACTATTTGGTATCTTTCTTCGGTCGTGCCAACTATTCATTGTTAGACCGTTATCTCTTTACTGCAACTGTTCGTCATGACGGTTCTTCACGTTTTAAAGAACACTGGGCTACTTTCCCATCATTTGCTTTGGGTTGGAAGATTAAGGAAGAAGCTTTCTTGAAAAATGCGAACTGGTTGTCAGACTTGAAGTTTCGTTTGGGCTATGGTCAGACTGGTCAGCAAGAACAGATCGGCGACTACAACTATTTTGTATCTTATAACGTTAACACAAAGGAAGACAGTTATTATCCACTTTTAGGTCAAGGTAATTTGAATCGTCCAAATGCTTATAATTTGGATTTGACTTGGGAAACGACCACTACTTACAATGCCGGTTTGGACTTCGGCTTCCTAAACGGACGTATCTCAGGTAGTGTAGACTATTATTTCCGCGAAACAACAGACTTGTTGAATACGGTATATGTATCAGCCGGTACTAACTTCCGTAACCAAGTTACTTCAAACATTGGTTCATTGGAAAACACCGGTGTGGAAGTTTCCTTGAACTACAAACCATTTATGAATGATAACTTCTACTGGGATTTGGGATTGAACGTAACTTACAACCAGAACGAAATCACTGAATTGACCGGTGAAGAAGGTTACTATGTAGCAACCGGTGATATTTCTTCCGGTACAGGTAATAAATGCCAGGCTCATGCCGTAGGCCATCCGGCAAGTTCATTCTATGTATTCCAACAAGTGTACGATGAAAAGGGTATGCCATTGGAAGGTGTATATGTAGACCGCAACAGCGACGGCCAAATCAACCAGGATGACAAGTATTTCTACAAGAGCCCGGTTGCTCCCTGGACAGGTGGTTTTACTTCAAAGATGATGTATAAGAACTGGGACTTCAGTTTCTCATTACGCGGTAGCTTCGGCAACTATGTATTCAATGACTTGGAAGCCGGAACAAGCAACGTTAGTGCTTCACAAGTTTGGGCACCGTCCGAATATTTGTCAAACCGTCCTAAGAACGTACTTGCAAAGAATTGGCAGACATACGACAATGTTCTTTCCGACTATTTCGTACAAAATGCGTCTTTCTTGAAGTGTGATAACATTACATTAGGATATAGCTTTGACAATTTGTTTGGTGTAGCCAGTGGTCGTGTATACGGAACCGTATCCAACGTATTTACAATTACCAATTACAAGGGTATTGATCCGGAAGTGAGTGGTGGTATTGACAACAGCATCTATCCGCGTCCATTCACAGCTATGCTTGGTCTTAACCTTAATTTCTAACCGTAAAACAGCAATTCTATGAATTTCAAATATACATTTAAGAAGATGATTCCTGCTACAGCATTGTTGCTGTCTTTAAGCATGGGGTCCTGTGTAAATGACTTGGATGTTGAGCCTATCGATCCAAGTACTGTTATGGAAGCCGATGTAGAAGGCATCTACAACAAATGTTTTGCCAGCATGGCACTGGCCGGTAACGGAGGTGCTGACGGCGACTGCGACATTGATGGCTTGGACGGTGGTACAACCGGTTTTGTACGCCAGTTGTGGAACGCCAACGAACTGACAACCGATGAAGCTATCTGTTGCTGGGGCGACGAAGGTATTCCTGCATTCAACTACAACCAATGGGGTGCCAGCCATCCGATGTTGAAAGGTTTTTACTATCGTTTGTATTTCGGTGTTACCATGTGTAACTACTATTTAACTGAGTTTAGCGAATACAATGCCCAAATGACTGCTGAAGTTCGTTTCTTGCGTGCTTTGTATTACTATCACTTGATGGATTGCTTTGGAAATGTTCCATTCATGACAGCTGTTTCCAACGAAAAAGCTCCTCAATACAGCCGCCAACAGATGTACGACTTCATTGAAACAGAATTGACAGAATGTGAAGCAGACATGGCAGCTCCGATGACTACTACTTACGGTCGTCCGGATAAGGCAGCCGCTTGGATGTTGTTCGCACGTTTGTATCTGAATGCAGAAGTTTATACCGGTACAGCTCAATGGAGCAAGGCGGCTACTTATGCAGAAAAGGTCATGAATTCCGGCTATAAACTCCACACAGCAGGTACTGCCGATTGGAGTGCTTATCAAATGTTGTTCATGGGTGACAACAATCAGAATGGTGCTGAAGTAGAAGCCATTCTCCCATTGTTGCAAGACGGGGTAACTACTACCAGCTATGGTACAACCATGTTCTTGATGGCCTCTACCTTCAAGGCAGACATGACTTTGGTAGGAACTGCCACAAACAATACCACAGAAGCATGGGCAGGTAACCGCGCACGTCCTCAATTGGTCGAAAAATTCTTCCCGGCAAAAAACATTCCTTTGGGAACAACAGACGAAATCTTGGAAGCAGCCGGTGATGACCGTGCTTTGTTCTGGGGTAAAGGACGTACATTGGACGTAACTGACGTAGCCGACTTCTCTAAGGGTATCTCTATCGCTAAGTTTACCAACTTCTACACTTCCGGTTCTTCTCACAACTCTAAGTATCCGGACTCAGACTTCTTCTTGATGCGTGCTGCAGAAGCTTGGTTGACATACGCCGAAGCAACTGCTCGTGCTAATGGTGGTACAGTAACTCCAGAAGGCAAGATTGCTATCGACGATATTCGTAACCGTGCAAATGCCGCAACGAAGAGTAAATATACATTGGACGACATCTTGGATGAATGGTCTCGCGAATTCTATTTTGAAGGCCGTCGTCGTACAGACTTGATTCGTTACAATCGTTTCGGTGGTAATTCAGACTATCAATGGCAATGGAAGGGTGGTAGCGAAAACGGTGTAAACTTCAGTAAAGATCTGAACATCTTCGCTATTCCTGATACAGAATTGAACACTAACCCGAACTTGAAACAAAACGACGGTTATTAATGATTCACTTTTAAATGACTAAGAAATGAAAAAGAATATATTATCTTCAATGTTGCTTCTCGCAGGCTTAAGCTTCTTTACAGCCTGCGATGATGACCGCGACTCCAATCCGATCATCCAACAACCAACTGAATTTGTTTTGAACACGCCTGCATACGCAAGCACTACCATTGATTTGGCAAGTTCAACAGAAACCATCAATATGAGTTGGTCTCAACCGGATTATGGTTTCCCAGTAGTTGCAACTTACTATGTACAAGTATCTACTTCCGGAGAATTTACTCACTCTGTAGACGAAGCCGATGCAGACAAAACAGGTACAATAGTAGCCGACTATGTACAATTGGACGGTGTTACTACTTGTACAACCGAAATCACTCCGGTTATTTTTGACAAAGCGTTGAACCAACTTTGCAAGTGGGCAGAAGATGCCGTTCCTACTACATTGGATTTGTATGTACGTGTAAAGTCTTGCATCAATACTGCTTCTGAAAATGGTTTATACGAAATCATTTCTAATGTAGTAAACATGTCTGTATCTCCATACTATATGGTTTTGAAGGATGCACTTCCTGGCGTATGGTACTTGACTGGTGGTTGCATTGGCGACTGCGCTTGGAACAATAGTCAGGCCGGTATTGGTACATCCTTGATTCCTATGTCCATCGTGAAAGATTTTGAATACGACAAGAAGACTGGTAGCGGACAATTCGAATTTACCGGTTACTTCCCTAAGGGTGCTGAATTCAAGATTATAAAGACTCCTGGCGATTGGGATAATTATGTATTCTGTGGTGGCGGCAGTGCCGGTAAAACCACTCTTAGAAAATCTGGTGATGCAGATCCGGGCAACATTACACTTCCTGGAGCCGGCTATTACAAAATTACAGTTGATGATGCCAAAGAAACATGTACCATTGAAGCAATCGAAGATATACCGGATGTATATGAAGCCATGTGTATCACCGGTGATTTTGCAAGTTGGGAAGATAAAGCAATGTATCCTGCTTCAGCCGCAGAAAACGAAAAGGTTTCCGATGATTTAGCAGCTCATAACCACATTTGGATTTATCCGAAAGAAGGTTATCTCAAATTGGATGCAGGCTCTGGCGCTAAGTTCAAGATTTCCGGTTCTTGGGATGTTAATTGGGGTTCAGATGCATTCCCATACGGAATTGGCGTAAGCAATGGTGCAAACATTCCAGCAGAAGCTGGTGAATACAAAATTGTATTCAACGACATCGATGGAAGCTACCATTTCCTGGCAAAATGATTCTATGAAACTTTAAAAAGAAAACATCATGAAAAAGAATTTATTATACGCTTTGGCGCTGGCTACCACAATGGTAGCTTGCACCGATGATGACTACACAGATTGGGGACTTCCACAACAAAACGATCCGGAAGCCGCCAAGAGTGTAAGCCTTTCGGTTTCAGCAGCAGAAACCATTGACTTTGCTACAGTTACCGATGAATATGTTACTATATTTACTTCTCCAACTGCAACTGCAGATCCCGGTGCAACGGTAGAAAAGTATACTGTAACAGTGGAAGGGAAATATACTTTACCAGTTACAATGAGCCAATCTAACGGGCAAGTAGCTGCAGCAGACTTGGAAGCCGCTTTGGTTGAATTGTTCGGTAGAAGACCAACTGAACGTACTATGACTGGTTTGGTTAAGGCATACGTGAAGAATACAGACGGAATCACAGTAATTCCAACAGCTACTGTAACTATTAAAGCAACTCCTAATGCTCCAATCATTGAAGATGCTTATTACTTGGTAGGTACTCCTAACGGCTGGTTAATACCTAACGGCGACTATCAATTCAAGCACAGTGGAAAAGATGTATATGAAGATCCTATCTTTACATTGACTTTCGCGGCACCGGTAGACGCAACTACGGGCGAACGTATAGATTGCTGGTTTAAGATTAGTCCTAAATCATCTTTTGAAGCCAGAGAAGAATTGAATGGATTCTTGGGTTGCGCAACAAACGGTTCTCAAGACATGGAAGGTACTCTTGTTCCTAAGAGTGAAACGGTTAATCCGGGTGCCATGAACTTACCTGCAAGCGATGGTGCTAAGTTCTATAAGATTACCTTGAACATGATGGATTATACTTATTCTGTTGAGATATTAGAGTTTGAAGAGTATATCTATATTCCTGGAGATCATCAGGCTGGAACCACCTATGCAGATGTACCGGAATGGGGTTGGTACTTGCCTACTGCACCTGCATTGTGGGGAGCAAACTTTGATGGTACCTACACAGGATTCAGTTATCTGAAAGGTGGCTTTAAGTTCACCAGAAATCGTGAAAACTGGGACGATGAATACAACTATTCTTCATTCACTCAATATAGTGAAGGTCTGACAGGTGAAGGTTCTGGAAATATTACAATGGAGAATGCCGGTTTCTATTATATCGAAGCTAACACGACTGAAGGAATTTTGACTGTTACTCCGATGGAATGGACTATTATTGGTAGTGCTACAGGAGACTCAAACTGGGGAACTGACCTTGAAATGACTTATGTAACAGAAGACGAATCTTGGACTTATACCGGTGCTTTAGTAGCAGGCGAATTCAAATTCCGTGCCAATAAGGACTGGGCCCTCAGCTTCGGTGGCGCTTCATTTGAAGACTTGACATCAGACAATGGAGCCAACTTAAAAATTACGGAAGATGGTAATTACGAAGTAAAGTTCTTCTTGACTCGTTCTACCACAGACAAGATTTATTGTACCGTTACCAAGAAGTAATCATACACCATTTCTCTCTTAATAGTTTCTCTTTCTACCTATTTTCATCAAGAAAGAGAAACTTGAGAAAAGAAAGAAATATCAAATAAAACTCTTTGGAGAGTTGCTTTGTTCTCCAAAGAGTTTTTATTGTTCCTTCAAAGAGTTTTTTTTAGTGTTTGCAACAAAATATTCATCATGCTTTCACTTTCTTCACTCTTTTCTGGTAGTCAAATGTTTAGAGTGAAAGTCTCCGTTTTTTAGTTATCACAGAACTGGCACTCTAACCTATTGAAACACAATAAAAGTGAAGGTAGTGAAGCAAAATTCACTCTCGAATTCAAACTGCTATAAAGATGAAAAAACTATTTCTATTCCCCTTCATTTGCCTGTGCATGGCTTTGTCATTCACAGCATGTAGCGATAGTGATCCGGAAACGCCCGATCCAGAACCGGTTGTGCCAACACCCGATCCTGACGATCCGGAGGACACTCCTCAATGGACTGACATTACAGCCTCCCCCGATACATGGGATAACCAAAAACGGGCAAACATCTCTTATCAAGTGTTAGTGTATTCGTTTGCCGACAGCAACGGAGACGAATGTGGTGATTTAAACGGTCTGATTGATAAATTGGATTACATCGACCAGTTGGGTGCCAATGCTATCTGGCTTTCGCCAATTCATCCAGCTATGTCGTATCATGGTTATGACGTAACCGACTATACAGCCATCAATGAGAACTTCGGAACTTATAGTGACTTCGATCGACTTATTACCGAAGCGCATAATCGAGACATTAAAGTTTACTTGGATTACGTCATGAATCATACCGGAAAAGATCATCCCTGGTTCCAAGCGGCTTGTGCCGATGCAGAAAGTCCTTATCGAGACTATTTTGTCTTTTCAGAAAACCCGGAAACAGACATTGCAAACGGAAAGATTGCCATGATTAACAGCGAAGGTACCAATGGTTACGACTCCGGTCAATGGTTTGTAGCAAGCGGTGGTGAAAAGGTAAAAGGAGTTTATAAGTTCGTACTCGACTGGAGTAATGCTTCTAAACCGACCGTTACTGTTACAAAAGCAGAAACTGAAGACAAAGAGAATACGACTTCCGGTAGTAACGACCGTTACATCTGGTATGGAGAAGGTCAATGCAAACGTTTCTACGACAAAGGTAATGGCATTTATGAACTGACTGTAGACCTTGCAACTACTTGGGGCTTCTTGATTCGTACCACCAACGATGATAATTGGGGCGAAAACTATAAATGGGGAGCTGCTTCGGACGACGACCGTTGTAAACTTGGAGAAGCTTTTACATTAAGCACCAAAACAGCCGCCGACATCAAGTTTGACTTCATGAATACACTCTATTATCATTCACATTTCTGGACGGATTGGTTTGCTGATCTCAACTATGGAGCAGTCGAAACAGCCGAAGAATCACCAGCTTACAAGGCAATGGCCGATGCAGCCAAAGGATGGATTGATAGAGGAGTAGATGGGTTCCGTTTGGATGCAGTGAAGCATATCTACCACAATGAAACAAGCGATGAAAACCCACGTTTCCTGAACATGTTCTACAACGACATGAACGATTACTATCAGCAAAAAGGGAATACCGATGATTTCTACATGGTGGGTGAAGTGCTTTCCGAACATGACAAGGTAGCTCCTTACTATGCCGGTTTGCCCGCTTTGTTTGAATTTTCTTTCTGGTATAGGCTGGAATACGCAATCAATAATGCGACCGGTTGTTACTTTGCCAAAGACATTTTGGGTTATCAAGAAGAATATGCTTCGTATCGTTCCGACTATATTGAAGCAACCAAGTTGAGCAATCATGATGAAGACCGTACTGCTTCCAAGTTGAACCAATCCACAGACAAATGTCGAGTGGCCGCCGCTATGTTGCTGACTGCTCCGGGAGAACCATACATCTATTATGGGGAAGAAATCGGTACAACCGGCATGAAAGGCAATGACGATAAGAATGTACGTACTGCCATGAATTGGGAGAAGGTAAGTTCGCAACAACAAGAAGAAAACTCCTTACTGCAAACTTATCTGACATTTACCAAATTGCGCAACACTTACCCGGCATTAGCGGAAGGTACAATGAGCAAGCATAACGTATTTAACGAATCGAATATAGACAAATACCAACCGATTGCTGCTTGGTACATGACGAAAGACAACGAAAAGTTGTTAGTAATACACAACTTAGGAAGCACCACCGTTACATTACCCATGAGTGATAAGATTGAAAAAGCCATTGCCGTATCCGGTAAAGCCCAACAGTTGAAAGATGGTGAGGAACTTTCTATTAAGTTAGAGAAATATTCCTCTGTGGTATTTAAGATTGCAGAATAAGAGCTATTTTATAAACAAGTGGATGTCAAATACACATCCACTTGTTAAATTTATATCAGTCCTCGGTTCTTCAATTCT
>JAFTSK010000002.1 GCA_017467385.1 Bacteroidaceae bacterium | reverse complement strand
TGTCTTGTCTTTCATAACCACATCTTGTTTCGGGGTGTAAAGTAATGTTCAAATCAAGGTGCAAATATACGCATTTAATTCTATATAATTGCTAACCTCCTACGGGATGACAAGAGTAGCACACGGAAATGCTAATCTATACCCTTGCCAAATGGCTTCCTTGTCCAATTCCTCCCATTTGATGCCATTCTCTACACAAGTCATGGCCATGATCAAGCGTACCAGCTTGTCCACTTCTTCAAAGGCGCGATAGTGCTTGGGGCGAGGCATATTCTCGTTACCGCCCAACCCGCTTAGCTTCACTACCGCCCTTACATACGCATCGGTATCGTTTTCTGTGGGTGGTGCCCACCGCCCGATGATGTTCCTTACATTGTACGCCTTCCCTTCTTTCTTGAACGTGAGGCAATACGTGTCCAGTATCTTCCAAACCGCCCGATAGCCATAAGCCATCGAGGTGAATTGCACAAACGCCTTGTCGGTTTGGTTTATCCGTGCACCCTGCCAACGGTCAGCAGAGTGACGGATGTTTAATGGATTGTTGTTTCTTAACCCTCGCATGGTTCTCTTCTTTTATATTTGTCGCTCTTTTTGTAACTGTCAGGTGTAAGGCGTAAGATGTAGCCTCTGTGCAACCATTGATAAAGCATGTTTCGGGTAGCGTTTCCTTGTTGCATTTCCATTTGTCGGCGTAGCAGGTCGGCCTCCTCGAAAGTGAATACTTCGGGCAATAAGTCGAGCAAGTTCTGTGGCCCCGACACTTTGCGTATGGGAATATCCTCCCTCATGGCCTCCTCAATGGCATTTCCAAAGAACTTCAATTTACACCAAAGGTCGTACTCCAAAGACCATCGTACAAAATCCTCCATAGTCTTATCCCAGTATCCATGTGCCACATAGAGCACCATCGCTTTCAGGTAAGCTATTACATTGGCACGAAACGAAAGGTTCTCGTATACCCGACTTTGCGATAATCGGGCAAACTCCGCATTCTTATCCTTCAACTTACTTGCCAAACGGAAAGCCTGTTTACATTCTATCAATCCTCGTGCATTGTTCAACCGTTCTATATAAGGACGTAACTCCTCATCGAAAGATGCATCGTAAGTGCCGAATACCGGCATATCGGCTCCAATTTCCCTATCGGGAATATACGAAAAGTTTAACCTTGAAACAGGACCTTTAATCAAAACATTCCGGAAGTAAGCCCTTCCTTTCTGAATGGTGGTCGATGCGTTAAAATTGAAACGTACACATACCCTTTCCGTTACCGAGCCCGTGCCGATACGTGTTTGTCCATACACATTGCCCGGGTCGAATGCCAGACACATAATTTGAAACTGTGCATTTTTGTTGGTCGAAGTTCGTAAAGAATCAAACTGGTCTATTTCATTGACCTGACAATAGAGAAAACGCCCATCCGAATCGGCCAAACGTTGTACAAAAGCTGCATTGGTTACATCAGGGTCTATTTCCTGAATTACCAGTCCTTCGGGTCGCTGACGCTTGTCCTTGTTGCTTGCTTTCGCATTGACTTCCCTCTTCCACTCCCGTTCTCGTTCCATATTCTCCTTATCCCGTTTGCGTATATCAGCCATTATCCGGTTTATCGGTTCACAAATGCAACTTTTCCCTGCTCCCGTTCCAGCCATAAGTACATTCATTAATGTTGCCTCATGTTCTACATTGTCTATGTATCGAAACTTTACCTTCCATAAGTGTGTGGCCAGTGCCGGGAATACCGCATGAGCCACCGCAGGCTGATAAATCTTGGGCGTTTTGCTCACCAAAAGTTTAATGAGAGGGGGCAACTTTTTGGGCATTTCGGGAGGAATGTTGGTTTCTGATTTATGACTTACGATTTCTGATTCTTCACCATTCAAACCGGCCAGCATTTGTTTAAACGAACGGGGCATTCCGTAAAACTTGGCGATACAGGCAGAGTGAATGAGTGTTCTCATTTCTTCTTCCTTCAAGCCAAAGTTAGGAATGATTTGCAACAAATGTTCCTCGTTATTGTCCGTAATATATCGCAAGTGCGATGCCAAACGGTGCAGCTTGGCGTTCCGTTCCCCTTGTACCGGCTCCCCACCATTCTTACGGAACCACTCTGCAATGATGGTGCCGTATGGTATGCCTTTGAATGTTTGCGGGTATTCTTTTTTCTTGTCATCCTGCGGAACATTATCCTTGTCATCCTGAGCATCGCTTCCCGTTTTGTCATCCTGAGCATCGCGAATGATCTGTGTACATCCACTATCCACGTTTATGTTTTCAGATCCTTCACTTCGTTCAGGATGACAC
>JAFTSK010000040.1 GCA_017467385.1 Bacteroidaceae bacterium | reverse complement strand
CTTTCGGTTTTTCCGAAGAAGAAGGTTTCATCGCAATGGTAACATCGTGCAAAGCACTTTTCCCAGTCTACATACAGCGACTTGTCCGCCTTGTTTGTGCGTTCGCTGTGGCATTTCGGGCAGAACTGCTTCTTCTTCCTCCCGTTACTGCTTATGCCAAACTCTTTCAGTTTTTCGTAATCTATTTCCATTTGAATCTAATAAATCCATTTCTCCCCATTCCAAACCGCCTGCGCATTGGGCCTTGGCGGAGCCTCCGGCGGTATCGGTACCCCGCAATAGCTTCGTTGCCCCGTGGCAGGGTCATTGTCCTCGTACCGGTACTTCCCCTTGTCGACGGGTTTCTGAAGCTCCGCCATCAGCTGACGGAAAGGCGCACTGCCGGGCGTGTTGAAGAAGCAGAAATACCGCTTGGCATCGCCGGGCGACTGGATATCCTTCTCGTTACCCACCGCCTGCACATGCAGCTTGAAGAGCCGGAGCACCTCTGGGAATCGGTTTACGAACACCAACCCTAAGCCACTGCGCATCGCCATCACCTCTATCCATTGTTTCTCCTGCAGGAGTTCGTCGATGTAGCGTTCCCAAGCAAGGGTTGTTGGGACGGAAACAGAAACAGGAACAGAAGCAGCACCACCATCATCACCGCCCTTTTCTTCTTTATTTGATGTGGTTGTTCCGTTTCCTTCTCCTTTTCCTTCTCCTGTTCCTTCAAAAGATACTATGTCACTCTTTTCAGGAGCTTCATTATTGATTTCCAACAAGTTCTCTTTTTCCTTACGACGCTTAAACGCTTCAATTTTGGCTCTTCGTTGTTCGAAGGGCTTCATTACCTCGTTCAATTTGGGTGAATAGAAGGTGTTTCCGTTGCATACAAACAGTCCATAGTCGTGTAATACCTTGTCCAATCGGGACTGTCGTATTCTCAGCTCACGTTTCAAGATAGCCAATGCTTCCATGTCGCCCACATAGTTGTCCTGCACACGCAGATACTCCATCAGTGCCCAATAGATGCCGTAGCCCGCCATCCCTTCGTTCTCGATAAGGTTCATTACCTCGCTGGTGTTCCGCATACTCACTTCGTGCGGAATGTACTGGTCTCTTTTCATGATTTGATTATTTTTTATATGACAGTACAAAGGTAGGCGCACAGAAATAGAAGTACACGGGAAAATGACCGGTTATAAAGCATTTATCACCTTATTAATGAAAAGATTAAATATCTCAAAAACGGTCATTTTTCCGTGCGATACTTTTAGCATTTATTAAATAGTCCGGTTCTTGAATCGCTTGTTGCACAACGTTCGGTAGACTTCTTCCTGCGTGAAGTCATCTATCAGATAAATCAAGCTGATAAGTCGGGAGATTCTTTGGGTGGTGGAATTTACACCCTTGACGATACCGGGCAACACCATCTCTGTTTCAAGACTCAACAAGTCTTCCTCTTTTAATGCGAGGGTATTCCCTTCCGGCACATAGCGGATGCGGTGTTTGTCCTGTAGCCCGTCCGTTTCGGGGCAAAGCGTGGCCAGCTTGCCACGAAGTGTTTTCAACTTGCGGACTTCCTTTCCGCTTAACGTTCTTTTTTCTGAATTTCCAGTTCCAAGGCTTCAATGTACAAGTCTGTCAACTGGTGAAACATTGTTTTTTCTTTCATAATATTGTTTATAAAATCATATGCTCGAACAACTCCGTATTACCAAACTTCATCTCTGAAAGATTGAATCGTTGGATTTGTGCTTCACTCATACCTATTCCACTATCGGCAACACATACAACTAATTTCCCTTTTACATATTCCACATTCAAGATGACAAATCCATTTGATGTACATTTATAACAAAGTGGCAACCACCCATTTGAGCAATATGGCATCCAATAATAGCATATCTACTATCATAGATTATATGTTATTTTTCATGTACTTTACAGCAAAACAGAATAATACCTATGGCAAGTCCCAATACAAAAGTAACAATTGAACCTTCAAATCCATTATCACCACCTGTTAAAATATAAGGTCCAGCTATCTTTGGTATTATAACACACGCATCTTGAGATATTCCAGAAACTCCAACTCCGAAAATCGGCCCTAAGAAGAAGTTCCATGCCCAATGTATTCCAATTGGAACCCATAAATTATTCCGTAATTTATATGCTGCTGCCAACATAAATCCTGCTTCAACAGAAATAGCCATAGCTGTCCAGAAATCAACGGTGGTTAAGTGAATGATTCCAAATAGCAGCGAAGATATGATAAGAGCAAATATGGTACTGCACCTCTCGTCAATCATTCTGAATAAAATACCTCGGAAAATAATTTCTTCGCTAACTGCTACTATTGACAACATCGCACAATTCAGAACGATTCCTGTCCAATCAATAGATATCGCATCAATACGGTAAACACCGAACAATGTTAATATACCTACGATACATGCGATGAATAATCCTCCAATTGTAACGCCTAAGAATAGATTGGGTAAAACGTT
>JAFTSK010000039.1 GCA_017467385.1 Bacteroidaceae bacterium | reverse complement strand
TTCTTGATGGCTTCACCAACTCTCTTCAAACTTTCATTCAAGAAAGCAAGAAAATCCCCGTCTTTATCTTCATTCGGGTCCAACTTCTGACGAATGGCAGTCAAAGAGCGTTCTATTGTCTTCAATCGGGCAAGGCTTTGTCCGGACAAGTTGTTCAAGTCCTCCTCTATATCTTCCGTAAACTTCTTCGTTTCCCTGATAAGTCTCTGATACTTTTTATATTCCTTTTCCAGCTTGTTCAGATTCTTCCGCTCTTCATCGTACGCAACAACCTTTTCAGGGTTCTTTTCCGTTTCCTCACCCAGGGATACAACTCTGGATCGGGAAGCTTCAATCATTTTTTTATACTCTTCCGCTTTTGAGGTAAGTTCCTCCAAGTCTCTCTTTGCTTGTTCCTTACCGTTGATGTATACTTTGACTTCCGCAAGGTTACTAATCTTTTTCGCCATAGTTAAGTAGTTTAATTTTATCGTAAAGTTACAGGTAGCCAGACTCCAAATGAAGGACAAAAAACATATATCCGGTCGGAGTTTTTTTGTCCTTCATTCAAGCATACAGAGTGCGTAACTTTGAAGAAACAAAAGCTTAAACCTTAACTATTAAAATTGAAATGAATGAGAAAAGTCTTGTAAGCCACGGCGTGCAAGGGAGTTTTGCAGGAATTGCTTCGGCATTCATCACACAAACACTCGAACACATGATTCCATGGTTGATGGTATCTGCCGCTGTAATCATGTGTGACCTTGCTTTTGGTGTTAGGAAATCCATCCTGATGGGTGAAGAAGTACGGTTCAGCCGCGCCATTAGAAACACGATGGGTAAGATGGTTACCTACTTCGCATTCGTATGCATGGTGTGTATGATATGCGTAGCAAGTGGAGAGAAATACAACATAGACATCTGGGCGTGTCTGCTGGTATGTTTTATTGAGGGCTGTTCCATCATCGGGAATATACTCAAACCGAAAGGAATTGACTTCAACCTGATAGGCGCTTTCGGAGCCATGTTCAAAAGAGTAGGGCTTGACAAGGAAGATGCAAAAGATGTATTCACGGAAGTGAGCGAAGAAGAGATGGAGAAACGCCGCAAACGCAACGAAAGAAGACGCGAACAGCGCAAGCAGAAGAAAGAAGCGAAAGCCAAGCAGCCATCAAAGAGCCGCAAGTAATTGCATACAACTATAAAAAGTACCGCGATATGGAACTTAAATTGATAAGACATTGGCCAAAGGCGACCTATACAATAGGAAGGCTTTACATAGACGGGAAGTATTTCTGTGATACATTGGAAGACCGGGTGGTTGACGTAAACCGTAACGGCACTTTTGATGGAGCTGAAAAGAAAGTCTACGCGGAATCAGCTATCCCTTATGGCTTATACCGCATAGAGTATACACACAGCCCCCGATTCGGAAGAAAACTGCCAAGGCTTATCAATGTCCCGTCTTTTACCGGAATCCTTATACACCCAGGGAATACCGCCAAAGACTC
Organism: Bacteroidaceae bacterium; assembly: GCA_017467385.1. Taxonomy (GTDB): domain Bacteria; phylum Bacteroidota; class Bacteroidia; order Bacteroidales; family Bacteroidaceae; genus Phocaeicola. The sequence continues at coordinate 13,204 of JAFTSK010000039.1, read as the reverse complement.
TGCTGGATGTATCCTGGTTGGGAAGAATACTAAAGTCAGCAAACTTACCCAATCGGCAAACACTTCCAGAAACCTGAACAAGCTGATTGACGCAGCCATAAAAAACGGAGAAACAGTAACCATTGAAATAGTCTGAAGATATGTCCACGATTTTAACCGACCCCTATGTAAGAATCTACAACCGTCTTGCAGACGGTGGAGAAATATGCAGCGGAGGATTCGATCCGAAGAATGATCCTGACGACCGCCGCAAGCTAATGCTTTTTGTACTGGCATCCTTATTGTTCGTCCTGATTTTTGTCATCTTCAGTTCTTGTACGCGTAGAATATATATTCCTGTTGAACGTACGACAACCACGGTAAAGACGCTGGTAGATACGGTGGTTGAAGTGAAGTTGGATATTGTCCACGACACGACGACCATAATGACACCAGGGAAGGATACCACTTCTTATTTATATAATGATTACGCATATTCATTTGCATCATATATAGACGGGAACTTAGGCCATTCACTGGGTATCAACCCTGGGGCTACAGTTAGGGACAGCATACAACTGGTATACATCCACACAACGGACAGTATACCTTACCCCGTAGAAGTGGAGAAAAAACTTACCTTCTGGCAAAAGGCAAAGATAGAATTCGGTGGATTTGCTATGGGCATATCTGCCGCTCTCGCCGTATTCCTGGCATTAACCATGAAGCTAAACAACAAAAAGAATAACTAAACCGACATGCTATGTTGAAAGAACTTTGGATTTTAATCAAACTGTTGTTCGGCAAAGGTCCGAACGAAGTGGAGAAAGTGGAACTTATGGGAATGAACCATTTCCCTTTCAAGGGCTATGCCTATCTCATGTGGTGTGGTAAGATGATTTATCGGAACGACACATTGGAACGCCGTCGTAAAGAGTGGCTGACAAAGGCATACAGAGTAAGCAAGAACCACGAGACCATCCATCTTGCACAAGCTAAAGTGTGCGGATCTTGGGTGAAGTACTATTGGCGTTATTTCTGCGAATGGATAAAAGGCAATCCCCTACTTCACCCGTCATCATCTGCATATTACACCATCCCTTATGAGTGTGAAGCTTATGCCAATGAGGAAAACATGGAATATAGCAAGGAATATTTTGGATACAATCTCCCGAAGTACACCCTAAAGAAACGAAAGAAACTTTATAAAGAAGCTGGAGGGTCATCCAAAGACTGGAAAGCTTACGTAAAGACATTGTAATACAAGCCCGGCGGCAGGGCATAAAAAAAGCCGCGTCCCCCAGCATATCAGTATCTCCGGCCCCAATGGAGAATTAAATAGCTAAGTAAGTTGTCACGGCCAACAACCATAACAACTGACTTAGCTATTTGTTCATTATGAGACAGATTATTTTTAATGAATTCCAGCGTGCGGCAGGTAGTGTATGCCGTCATTTCGGAGTAGATGAAGTACAGATGCTTCATTCAAACAAGAATTATTGTGTAGACGCACGGGCTGTACTTGTTTCTGTACTTATCGAAAAAGGATTGAGTGAATCCGAGTTGGTAGAGCTGACAGGTCTGACCCAACAATGCATCAACAAATTGAAAAATTCCATTCGTTTCCGCGAAAAAGGATGGACATTCCGTGAAAGTCTTAGAAGCATAAGACGCGAACTCAACGAACAGGAAGAGTCAAAATGTTAAAAGATAGCTATTTTACTACTTTTGTTTGGTAAAAGTTTGCATAAAAGAAGTAAATATACTACCTTTGTAGTGCTAATCAAAACGACGTGATCTATGAAAGTAGTGAAAGTTTCGGAGATTATCCGCCGATTAAAGGAAGACGGTTGGTACGAAGCAAGTCACGAGGGAACAAGCCATCGGCAATACAAGCATCCCACTAAGAAGGGAAAGGTAACTGTGAACGGAGGACTTTCGGACGACCGCTCGGGTTTTCTCTTGAAGAGCATTGAAAAGCAATCGGGGTTGAAGTTTTAAGCTTCTCCCCGGGAGCTTTCTCTCATTAGATTAGCAAAGGCGGCTTCGGCCGCTTTTATTTGAAAACAATAAAAACAATATACATGGAAAAGATAGTAATGAAAACAAGCTATACGGATACAGGGTTCTGTTGTATGTGCAACCTGCTTCCGGGGTGGACTACGTCTGGAAGTAAAGATTTTCGGAAGTTTGATGTATTCGTTAAGGATAGTATCGGATTTTACATCGAATGCGCCAAAAAGGACGGGGATGAATACCCTTCTGTGTTTGATGGAGCGTACGAACTGGAGTATCAGTTTGATATACGCGCCTTGTTAAACTACTACCAGCGTATACTCCCGTTCTCAGGGTTACAACTGATTACGGGTATAGATCAAAAACAGTTGGCTCATTATGCGGCTGGCAGAAAACAACCCCGTACAAGTAGAGCCAAACATATAGAACACTGTCTGCATAAGTTTGCAGAAGAACTTCAAGAGGTCAACGTTTGGATTAGCAACTAATTGATTGACGCAAGGATGCCCTTGTCGCTTGGCAGGGGCGTTCTTTGTTATTTGAGGAAGAGTTATGAAAGCAAAAAGAGTATGGTTTGAAGGCGAACGCATTTATATTGAAACAGAAGACGGCCGCACGCTGTGGCAGTCGATGCTGTACTATGACCGTTTGCGTCAGGCTACTCCCGAGCAGAGGGAGGATTACGAAATGAATACTTTTGGCATCCATTGGGAGGAGATAGACGAAGATGTGAGTTACGAAAGCTTTGAATACGACAATCCCGAACCGGTGGGAGTGTCTGAGGTGTTCTTGAAGCATCCGGAAATCAATGCTTCGGCTGTAGCACGCAGAATAGGTATATCTCAAAGTTTGTTGGCACAATACATCCGAGGGTTGAAACGCCCGTCCGAGGACCGTACCAAACAGATTCTTGACGAGGTACGGAAGATTGGGTTGGAACTTTCTATGATTGGGATGTGAACTACCGCAAAAATTATATATATTTGCACCGGCCAAAATTAATTGCTTATGGATACTATGTTTTTTAAGAAGGCAGAATCTTTGTACATAATCACTTTAAAGGAAAGAGACGATGGTACAAAGAAACAAGTATTGGAGAAGACAGCAACAATGGCGTGTCTTCAAAGCAAGAGTGAAGTATTATGCAGGAGGCTGCTATAGTCAAAGCACACGCAATGATGATGGTACGGTAAACGCACCTCTTCGCTGGCACGAAATGGCAAAGCAGAAATGGTGTCAGGTGTATAAGACTACCGGGACTCCATGTAGCTGCTGGATGTGTCGTGGTTATTCTTATGAGCGCAAGGATTTCAAGAAGGATACCGAACGTATCATCCGTGAATCTTTTGATTGACTGAAACCTTTAAAGCCGAACTTTAGTACTCGGCTTTAAACACAAAAGAGCATACTCTAAACGGGTGTGCTCCTTTTTTGTTATTGTTTACCAACCAGTTCGGTGTATAGACCTCGGCAAAGTCCTTCACTCTTTTTTTGCTCTTGATTAGTTTTTCTTTTGTTTCCATTGCTTATACTTATCCCTTTCCAACACAAAGTAATATCCTGCCAACGTCTCGCAGAAGCGGAGGTAGGCTGCCGAGTCTGCACCTTCGCTGCCCGTTAGTCCGAGGTGAAGGAAGCGTGCGTCACGGAGGGAGAGCGAGCGAAGTCCGTCGTAAACAGCATCGTATATCGGACCGAGTTTCAGACGGAATATGTCGGACAGGGATTCACGCAATCCCTTGATGCGGATGTATCCTTCGTTGCGTGCGTATATGGTACACCACGCATCGGAATAGACGAATCCTTTCACACTCTTGCGAATGAAATTTTCGGGATATTTATTGGCAAGTGCAATGGTCGGAAGCGACATGTCTTCTGCGTTGGGGAAGCTCATCAGCTTACAGAACAGCTCGCCCATGTGAAGCATTAGGTCGCCTCCTTCCAACTCGTACACCTTACATTTCTTCCCGATGATGGGTAGTTCCCATTCCGGTTTCAGTCCCTTCAAGCAGGCAGGCCGTTTTAGTTTTTTCTCACCGTGACAGCGGTAGGATTCTAATGTGAGTTCTATGGTATTCATATTTCTTATAATTAATCTATATTTACGGTTTCTCGTCTGGAAGATAAAGGCCATTCACTGCAAGTACTTTTCGAAGTGCCTCCCGATAAGTCACTCCATTGTTGGTATAGTTCATGAAGTGATTATACCATTTGGGATAGAGGTCGTACACCAACTGCAATCGGTTATCGTCTTTAAATTGGCAGCCATAACCACAGAACATACAACCTGTTCGGGTAGCCCCTTTCTTATAAATATCACTGATGGGTATGTTGTATTTCTCAATGCATTCCCAAATATCTTTTTCAAGCCAGATGGATATAGGGTGAGAGGTACTTCGGTCTCTTTTAGTATGGCTAAAAACATTACATCCTCCACGATTTAAATAGTCGGTAGTTCTCATCATGCTTTCTTCGGCCATTATCCCTAATATGGGTGACACTTCATTCTTCTTTTCATAGTCTTTGAAAGGTTGTTTCTTTAATTTGTCGCAACATTTACTGCTTACCTTGTACGGCTCTTCTACCAGCCAAAACCATTTCTTGGGTATCCGCCCCCGATAGCTCGTCTTTACCAATCCTAACGCACGACGGGAACGAACAGAATTAGGATTATACTTTACATCTTTAATGATACTGCTTGTCTCTTTGCTTACAAGAGGGAATCCAAACTGATCCATTACTTCTTTCGGCTTCAGTTTGGGATGGATTATCTCTAAATTACCCCCCCCCTATTTTAGTTTCGTTAACAAATCGCACAATATCAGGATACTCGTTCCCTGTATTGCAGAACACCGCCTTAATGTCGGGATAAATCTTTCGTGCAAGCCAGTAAAGCACCGTACTATCCTTGCCACCACTAAACGATACGTACACTTTTCCATCGAGCCGTTGGTAGAATTGGTCGATGGCTCCCAAAGAGTGGTCAATCTTTTGGTCGAGCGTCCATGCTTGTCGCTCCTTCAGTTCTTTGATATCCATAACACATTATTAAACAGCTATATCTTTGTAAAATTCAACTTTAAGCCCCTTAATTGCACGGCAAATCTCACTTCCTACCGTACCGTAGCTTGCACCCGTCCGCTCTGCTATCTCCACATTCGTCTCACCTTCACTCCACAAACGGAGGTACTGTTTTCTCTTCTCTCCACGGATGCATCCCCAAATGTCGGCTACCTCTACGGGATGGTCACGCTTGCCAAAGCGTTCTTCTATCTTGCCGTCCTCTTCCCAAAATAACCCCTCGCAACATCGGGCATGTTTCTTCTGCCAATCTGTAGCCCGATGGTCAGCCGTCTGCTTCCATATTCCAATGAAATGGTCAGGGCTGTACGGGCGGAATGCGCAGAGGTAAAAGAATGTATCCGATGAGATATCCTTGCAATCGTCCAAAGGAATGTTGTGGAACTTTCGAATGTACCATGCCACATCGAGGTGACAAGAGCGGTAGATGTTTTGCAAGATCTCCATATTCTCTATCAGTACAGAACTGACTTCGGGTTTCTTCGGTTCAATATTCGTAAGCTGAAAGTTGTACGGGTTTCCATCCTTGAATATAAAATCCATGTCGGCTTCCCACCGTCCGCTCACAAAGGTGGAATACATCACATTCTGCATGAATGCCTGTGCCTGGTTGCCCTTACCTACGGAGTATCGGATGCTGCACCCTTTCTTGTATCGGCTCTCTACACGAATGGGCTTGGTCAGACACATTGTCTTCATGTGTTGGCAGCCGTACACTTCGCCCCGGTCGCTCAGCCAATAGGTCATGGTGGCAACGGTTGGCAACGGTATGGTGCGCACTTCGTGCCCGTCCGAGCGGTCGCATACTTGCAGGAACGCTTCCGAGGGCGTTTCGGTAATGAATCCGTTGGCGATTAACATTATCTATACAGTTTGATTTCGTAATCTTCCATAAACAGTTTCTCTGCCCACCGGGGAATAAAACCTTGTCGATCGGCTTCCTGTAAGTCGGATACATACTCTTTGAGGTATTCGACAAAGGTGGCATCGGGTACCTCACCTCCGCCTATGTGAAACCGCTTCTGAATGTACACGCAGTCGGCTGTGAAGTGGCGGTTCATCACCATGGCTTCGTTGTTACCAAGTATCATCAGCACGGCCATTATCTTTGCTGCCTTCTGTACAGAGATGCTTTCGACTCCGCATTGCAGGCAGACTTCGTTCCATTGTTGGCGTAGGTTTTCCCTCATAATTACAAGAATATTCCTCAAACTAAATTTATCCAACCGCAAAAATACATAAAATATACACTTCACAAATACATTTTATGGATTTATTTTTATTTAAACGAACCTTTTTACTCGAAAAGTAACAAAACAACATCTTTACAACACCCTCACAACGAACTATTATTCCAACAACGTACTTCTGCTGATTTTTGCAACACGGTAATATTGCCGTAACTAAAATCTTTTAATTATGTACGTAGAAAACAGACCAGTTGCACCGATCATCGAAAAGACGGTGTACGAAAGCGACGGCCACTATGGTGGTGGTAACAATCGCGGAACCAGAGAACGCGCAAACGCAGGGCTCACCTTGGGTATTATCGGTACCGTATTAGGCGCAGCAGCCTTGTGGGGTAGAAACAATGGCGGCATCGGCAGCATCCTTGGCGGCGGTGCAAGCGGATTAAGCGGCGGCGGAAGTTCACCTGCCAACATCAACATCAACGGCGGTTACGGCGTAGCAACAGCATCGTGCGGACACGTTTGTCCGACAGCCTTCGAGGCTTTTGAAAAAAGTTGTGACGATGCCATCGCCTTGACAAGTGCAATTTACGGCCAACGCATCGCTTCACTTCAGGAAGCAACTGCAGCCCGCAACGTTGACATTGCTGAAAAATTCGGCTTGTACCAAAGTCAAATCAACGCTGATTTCAGCCTGTACAAAGACAACCGCGACAACATTGACCGCGTAAACAACCGTATCAACGGTGAATTGTTCTCGCTCTACAAGTACACTCGCGACAAGGATGACGAAACAAATGAACGATTGTGCAAGCTTGAAAGCCAAGTAGCTGTTGCAGCTGCTGTACGTCCATACCAGGATCGTTTGCTGCAGACAGAAATCGCTGAAGCTTTCAACAAGACCATCAACTACGTTGACCGTCTCGATTGCCGTAACATTAAGGGTGTCAACACCTTGCCCCTTACACCAACAGTCACAGGCGTTACCAGTTACTGCTGCTGCAGTAACCAAGCAGCCGCTGCAGGAGGCGGTGCCGCTTAACGCCAGGCTCACCAGAGTGAGAACTGTCCGCAAGAGAACAAGAAAACGTACTACTAAAAAGAGCGGCAAGCCGTAAGGCTCCGCTCTCCAACAAGCAAAAAGGAACAATTATGTCAGGAATCAATTTTAATTTCGGAGCAGACCCGTTACTGAACGGAGGTCGTGATTACAACTCTCAGTTCCAGGCCATCGAAGATATGCAACGTGAGCTGGAAAAGAAAAAAGCTGCCATCGTTCAGGCGAAGGCTCAGCTGGAGCAACAACAGACGCAACCACAACAAAGCCGCACTCCCATCTGGGATGAAATAGACAGCATCTGTCGTGGCATGAGCGACAAGGAATTCTCCATTGTAAGCGAGAATGCCGAGTTCCAGGAAAGCAACGGATACATTGCGGCACTCATCCAACAGGCGCAGCTTGAAATGCTTCGTCCGATCATCGAAAGTTCCAAGGAAGGCAAGGATGCACTTGACCGCCACCTCACCTTAGTGAAGCGTCTCAAGAAATCAGCCAGCAAGGAAGTGGATGATGAACTTAATGACTTCAAGGAGTATCGTGAGAAGTATGCTCACATGACTTATGAAGATTACCTGAAAATGAAAAGAGAACAATCTAAACCTAAAAAGAAATGAAGACAGAAGATTTGAACAAATTCAAGGGAGAAATAAAGACTGCCATGCAGGATTGGGCTGAAGCCAAGATAGACGAATTGTTTCCTGGCAAAGCATCTGCCAAGCAGTTTATGAAGAACGGGCTCAACAACCTGATGAACCGCTACGACCAACAGATGAACGGTTACATAGACAATTTCTTCATGTTCGTATCCAACGAAAAGGGAGAGATAGACAGTGACGTAATGGTGGATACGGTAGCCGGAATCTTCAAGGAGATAGATCCCGTACAACAATACCATTTGGGTATGGTGGATTTGACTATAGGCAAAGGAGAATTAGGCATCCACCTGCCGGACAACATGTTCCTGAATATGCTTGTTGGAAGTAAGGGCGTAATCAAGTTCACTACGGACGACATTCTTGATTTCAAAAACCTTTTAAATTGATTTTCTTATGAACGAAGAAATGAAAGAAGTTATGGAAGAACTCCAAGAGTTTGTCCATAAAGGCCAGAAGTTGTTGCACAAGGCACAACAGAAAATGGGCCAGCGCCGCGGTTATTCCAATAACTACAATGGCGGCAACTACAACCAGAACTATGGTGGTGGCATGAACAATGGTTACAATCAGAACATGGGACAGATGCACGGTTCGTTTGACTTGAACGGCGGCATGAACCCTATGAGCCAAATGGGCGGACAAGGTCAAATGGGCTACTACCCACAAGACCCTACCCAAGTACAGGGAAGCATGTTCTGGGATCCCCGTTACATGTAATGACTGACAGCCATACAGTTTCAGATTGATTGTTTAACAATGAGGGGCGGCTCTTAACCGAGGGTGGCCCCTCTTTACAAAGAAAGGAAAGATTATGTGCAGAATACCTCTTGACATCAACGACATACAGCCAAAGCCCATGCAGAAATACAAGGCCAACAACCAATGGCATTTCAATTGCCCGGCTTGCATGTTCGCTGTATCTCTTATGAAGAAAAGGAACCCGGTCACCAAACAGATGGAGGCCATTGAACCGATGAATAAGGAGCAGGTGGACAATCTGCTTTCCAAGCATGGCATCAAACTTGAAAACACAGCTGACTACGACTATGTATATGTAGCCAACATGTGCAAGGCCGACTACCTTGGTTCTTCCATCATCGACGAGAAACACATGGCTATGTATGTCAAGGACACTATGGAAGATCCGGATTCAGCGGATGGCGTAATCATGCGTCAATGGTGGGCAAAGATGATTGCTTGTGGAATACCAGTTCCATGGGCCATGTTCCTTGGAGACAAAGAAGAAGACGATGATTAGGACAAGACTGACAATGGATGTGTGCGGAAAACCGTGGAGAATAACGGTATTTCTTCCGCTGACAAGGTATCATGTAGAAGAAATACTTGATACTTTGAAGTCTATTGACATAAGCGAAGAGAACCTGAATACAGCCCGCGAGAATCTGACTACAGGAAGAGTCAACAACGGTTTCACATTCTCCAATTCCGAGAAGCGTGAAACCGTTTCCGTATGGGCTATCTGTACAAGCCCGGCCATGTATTTCAATCTGATAGTGCACGAGCTCCACCACCTTGCTGTACATATAGCTTCAGCCAACGGGCTTGACCTGGAAGGAGAAGATGTCTGTTACATCCATGGAGATACAGCACAGCATCTTTGGAGCATTTGCCATCCATTAATTTCACCTGGTAGATAATTTTTTCTTTTATTCTAAAAACATTATCCATCAGATATTTGTTACAAGTGTATATTTTATGTACATTTGCAACATTAAAATTAGATATGTTATGATTTACACCCAACAAAAACGCCGGGCATTGAACAAGGCCGCGAAGGCTATGTTCCCCGATGTGGAATTTACAGAACCAACAGGTATTCCAATAATGGAATGTAACAACCTTCCTCCATCAGCAAGACTGATAGTTGACCCGGATGATTTCCTTGCAAGAGTAAATGACATTTGCGTACGCAAGAATACTGCCGGAATGAATGTACCCGATTACGGAAAGTCCGTTCCTGTCTTTATCAAAAGCATGGAATATATTGGCAATTCTTGCCGTGAATACTACCGTGTCAATTATATATCCCCATCTCCCACAAGTCAGGAGAAAGCGGAGGAATACATATCCAAAGGATTACTTTACTCTACCCTCTAATTACAACCAAAACCAGCAACTATGAAGACTGAAAGACAGGAATGCTTCAATAACGAAGACATTCAGAACAACAAAGAACCCGTCATCCGTTTCACTGAAGAGGATGAATTTATAAACGAATATCTGCCATACGACGATGAGATGACACAAGAAGAAGAGTTTTCGTTTACCGGAGCTGTCGCTGTATACGCCGTTTGTACAGCGTTTATCATTGCATTAATTGTTATAACTTTATACCTCACAACACCATGAGCAAGAAAATAGAGAACAAGTACTTCTATCGCGTACCGATAGATTCAGAAAACGGAAAGAGGTTGAAGACCTTACTCGACAAAGGAGAGGAAGCATGGAATGCTTCAGCGGATTTCGCCAAAGAATTGGGTGCCGTAAGGTTTACACCAAACGATGCTTTCCTTATGGGCGGTATCGGTCAGCTTTTCTTTCCAAAGAAACCGAACGAACGCACCTACACAACCATCAAAAGACACGGCAAATACTACGAGTGCTATCCCAATAGAGGGAAACAGGCAGGTGCTAAAATCTTTGAGAGAATCCTCAAGTTACCCGCTGTGCATTTCAAGGAATTGGAGCCAATATTTGGAAGGCATGAAACAGGATGGATGACACCTGCATTCTTCGATTACCTCGAAGATGTTTATCTGGCCTCTCCGGAACCTCTTGAAGTTGATGGATTCGTGGAATCAAACGAAGCTGTCTGGGCAGCAATGAAAGAAGCAAAAAGAATCACTGAAAACGAGGAAAAATCATGAAAGTGCGAGACTGGATGGAGAAATTCGGTCTGACATTGGATTCGGAGATTCCCGCATTTATGGGCACCGATGAATTGATAGTACCGGGAGAGCTGATTGAAGACCTTTCAGAAGAAAACAAAGGGCAGGTATATTTACTTGCGTCCAGCGGTGGCAGCATAGACAACATAAAGCAATGCGTTGAATGGATAAAAGCAGGAGATATTGTCATGTACAATACCGATGCTACTAAAATCGAGGCTTTAAATAAAATCCAATCGGATTTCAATGTTCTCTACCTCTTCGACAACATTGAGCCGGTAAGACCTCTCGAATATTTCTATTTTCGCGAAAACCTTGTCAGCTACACTATAGCAATGCGATTCAGGGCAGTTGACAAAAATAAATAATGATTATGAAACTAACACAGAAGAAAATTGATGCATTGAACGTGCTTGTATGGGTGGTGTTATGCATAGCAAGTCTTGTAGCTATGATGATAACAGAAAAGAACACCTATGGTTTTTGTTCCATATTCTGTCTTATCTGGTTCTTGAACGAAGATCGAGAATACAAAACAAAATATCCCAAGAAAGAAGACAAAGAGTAGTCATCATGTACATCAATCCTACCACAATCAATGAAACATACGACCGCTGCAAACTTCGTCGCCACGAAAGTATTGCAGGTGCCATATCTGTTCCAGGCTTCTTGTCAACGGCACATGTCTTCAGCCGGAAGAAGGTGGAGCAGCAGCGAGAATTTATAGTGTGCGCACTCAAGAAGCTACCAAGAAACATTCGCCGTTCAAACGGATGCACCGGTGTACCTTGGATAATTGCCAGACATGTAGTCGCGCAAGACAGGTCCTATTCATTGGAAGTGATTGACAAACTGTTGGCTATGGCCGTATCCATTGAACTTGTAACAGTGGTATTCCCTGAAGATTCAGCAACCGACGTCGCATACATTGTTATAGAAGACGAGCGGGCCATGAAGATATCCAGGGCAAACAAAGAATACAAGAACGCAATCTGGAAGTGATTCAGTTCAGTTCTACGGAAGAAAGCAAACGGTACACATAAGCCCGAATCGGTTCTGTCACTAAGCTACCTCCGTAACAATCCACTACTCCGATACGATTCTTCTTGAATTCATTAAGCAGGATTCGGGCAAGTACTTCATCACTATATTCCCGTTTGAGATTTACATGAATTTCAGACGGGATTATATCTTTCAGCATCCGGCCAAGCAGACCAACCGAAAGGAAATCCTTGTAAGTAATCATCACACCGATCTTTCCATTACGAGCTTTGGCCCATACCAATTCATATTCCACTCCTTCAAAAAACTTCTCAAGTTTCATTGATACTTCCAGACAAATCTTGTCTGTATCTTGTTCCTTTGCTTTTGCGCAGGCTGTGTGGGATGTAGTCATCGTTCTCATAAATCATAATTTTCCATTGAAACGATAACATTATGATATTTGTTTTGGTAATCGTAGTTAAAAAATGTTGTTGGTTCTTGCATCCTCTATCAAAAGGATGCAAGCATTGATACTGAAATCAGAAACCAAGTTCTTTTTCAATCCGGTTTCTCTCAGCAGTCTTCAATTCTACATGATACTTGTTCAATCTTTCTTCTGTTGTAGACGGTGATTCCACATCATGTTCGGACACCTTCACCAGCTCAATTCTGTATCCTGCCATGTGAACGTATCTGATCAGGTCTGGAATGTCGTGTGACTTCATCAGCGAAAAGAAGTTTCCATTCATCCCTTTGGCGCGTTCGAACGAATTCCCGTACGCATCAACTATACGTTCGTTCACAAAAGAAAGCAACATCCTGGAAGCCTCGATGCAATCATCTTTCAATGCAACCTTATCGGGTACTTTCAACTCCTTTCTTCTGGTCCACTGTTCGCGCTGTTCACGGAGCAGGTATATCATCGTCAAAAAGATACTTCCAAATATAAGAAATGCTAAAATATAGTCCATGTCTCCTCCAATTTAAAAGAATTATGATTGTTGCTTGATGTTTGAACCTTTCAATACAAACTCAGCCGCTTTGCGAAGTGCATCGGCAAGTTTCTTTTCGTCCGCTTCATCCTGCACCTCAATAGCAAGGCGAGGATGCTTGGTGCGGAGAAGAACCGTGTACCCTTCACGGTTCTTTACCCATTGGTAGGGAGATTGGTTAGAATTCATCATCTGCATGTTATAAATTCTATTAAAAGTATTAAACTCTATTCAAATTCTTTAATAAGTTACGTATTCCGTAAATACGGATTACTGCACCTTACAGGGCTTAACAGAAGCCCGCTACCGATTATCCTTGATGTTATCTCGGAATCAC
>JAFTSK010000038.1 GCA_017467385.1 Bacteroidaceae bacterium | reverse complement strand
GAATGAATTGTTGACCACCGAACTCCGCATTTTTGCCCTGATTCGGCTCGGAGTTACTGACAGTAACTCAATAGCCCACTTCTTGGGCTATTCGTTGGCTACTATCTATAATTATAGGAGCAAGCTCCGTAATCGGGCGAAAGGCTCTAAGGATACTTTTGAACAAGAAGTGATGAATTTATGAGCAAAATTTAAAAGCTCTTGAGGTTTTGCTAAAAACATCAAGAGCTTTTAAATTTTGCTCAATCACTTTTTATTGGGCTTCTTTCCCTTCTTTGATAATGCCTACACAACAAGCTCCGATAAACAGGAAGATGCCGGCCAGTACAAGCATGTTCACTTCCGGTGGAACGCTTCCTTCCGAAGTAAAGAGCTTCAGAATCATGCCACCCAATGAAGCGGCGACAATCTGCGGAATACAAATGGTTCCGTTGAACAGACCTAAGTAAGTGCCCATGTGTCCACCTGTCAAAGCATTGGTCAGGATAGTGAACGGCAGAGCCAACATCGCAGCCCAAGCACAACCTATCAGCAAGAAGGATACGAACAAAGCGTATTGGTCGTGGATGAATAAGGTAGAAACAAATCCAATGCCACCCAAAATCAAGCTGACCACGTAGGCCAACTTACGACTCTTGAATTGTGGAATGATGGTTGCCCAAATCACCGAACCAATGGCTTGTACGGCAAACAAGATGCCCACCCAGTCGCCTGCATTCTGATATTCTACGGATTGAGAATCAAGGACAACAGCTCCGGCCGCATTGACCGTTTCAGGTGCGCCAAATACGTTGGCGGCTACTGTGCCGTTGGTGTATGTCCACATGAACATGAAAGCTGCCCAGCAGAAGAACTGTACTAAGCCCACTGTCCAGAAGGCTTTGGGTGCCTTGACAAGCAACTGAAGCATGTTTGTTTTTTCTTCCTTCTTGTCTTCCTTAATGCCATGATATTCAGCATATAACTGTGGAGGATATTCTTTCACTTTGACGGATGTGTAGATAACGCAAAGAATCAGGATAACAGCTCCGATGTAGAAAGAGTAAATTACAGAGTCGGGAATAACTCCCTTCGGAGCAATGTTGCTGATTCCGATGGCGGCAAAGATGAAAGGGAAGAGATATCCGGCCAAGCTTCCGGCATTGCACAAGAAACTCTGGATGGAGTAGGCCAATCCCTTCTGTTTTTCATTGACCATATCGCCCACCATCATCTTGAAAGGTTGCATGGCCATGTTGATAGAGGTGTCGAGGAACATCAAGGAAACCAAACCGAAAATCATGGCAGCTCCAACGGACATGCCAAAACTACCGGCATTGGGCAACAAGCACATGACAGCCACAGCCATCAACGCACCCACGAAAAGGTAGGGGATACGGCGGCCGAAGCGAGTCCAAGTACGATCACTCATTGCACCGATAATGGGTTGGACGATAATCCCTGCTAACGGGGGAAGTATCCAGAAATAACTCAAGTCATGCGGATCGGCTCCAAGTGTGGAGAAGATACGGCTGATGTTGGCGCTTTGCAATGCGTATGCAATTTGAACGCCAAAGAATCCGAAGCTGATGTTCCACAGCTTCCAAAAGCTTAAATCAGGTATTTTTTTCATGGTATTGTTTGTTTTTTCTGCCATTCAGAACGGAACGAAGTGTAGTGAAGAATCTCGGAAGTATCCACGTGTATGTTACCGAGATTCTTCACTTCGTTCTGGATGACACTATAAATTAGAATCTGTTCGTTTCATCAATCATACCGGTCATCTTTTCATTGAACTGCTTGTTTTTCATCAAGTCTTCAATGGTCAGATGCATTCGATAACGCCAATAGTGGCGAGGGTTGGCCGGAACATTGATACGTTCGGCATTGGCATCCGGATAGCGAAGGTCGGCATCCATAGACAACCAGTCTTGGAAGGAAAGGATGGCCAACAAAGATGGGCTGTACAAATGCTGACGCACAATTTCTTCGCAAATCTCAGCTGGAGCTGTGGCTGGGACTTCGCCCCAATTACCCAAAACGTGGTTGTAATAACGGGCAGTTACCTCCTTGTCTTCTTCCCACCAGCCTCGGAGTGTGGCCATGTCGTGCGTAGAGATTGTACATACCGAACGGCGTGGATATTCCCACAAATGTCCGAATTCATGTTGTGGATTCTTCGGCATTCGTTGGATTTCCAAACTTAGGATTTGAAGCTGTTCCATTACCCAGGGAACACAATCCGGCACCATGCCCAAGTCTTCGCCACATACCAACATGGATGTACATTGAGTGAGCATCGGTAACTTCTTCATGGCTTCGTTATACCAGAATTGGTTGTGTCTCTGATAATAGTAATGGTTGTACAAGCGGTTGAATGCTTCTTTCTCTTGGTCGTTCAAGCGTTCAAAGATGAAATCGCTTTGTACGGCAATTCTCGGGTGGTAAGTCGATGGGTTCTTACGGTCGGGAACAAACAAAACATTACTTATCAATGTGTAGAGACCTTCGCGCATGCAAACGCTTTCTTCGTCTTTCTTGTCAGCAAACCAGGCTTCTACTTTACGTTGAGTGTCATATTCCGGACGCATTTCCCAGATGTCGTCATGACTGTGTTGCAAGAATGTTTCTTTAACAAAACCCGCCTTTTCATCGAAGATTCTGCCCAGAATGTCTTCGTTGATGAACGGCTTTGTCATGAAATCCTTTTGGAAAGTCAGACCGAAATTCTGGATTTCTTCTACGCCCATAGGAAGAGCCGGAACGAACTGTCCCAACAAACCATGTACGGAATGGCAAGGGATTTCCCAAATACGGAAGAAGCCCAAGATGTGGTCGATGCGGTAAGCAGTGAAGTATTCGGCCATTTTACGGAAACGTCTTTGCCACCACAAGTAATTGTCTTGTTCCATCACATCCCAGTTGTAAGTAGGGAAGCCCCAGTTTTGTCCGTTGGTAGAGAATGCATCGGGTGGTGCGCCGGCCTGTCCGTTCATATTGAAATAGTAAGGTTCAATCCAAGCTTCTACGCTGTTGCGACTGATACCGATAGGAATATCCCCCTTCAAGATAATACCCTTTTGACGGGCGTAGTTACCTGCTTCCAACAGCTGAATGTGAAGGTTGTATTGGATGTAATAATAGTAAGCGATATTGTCGTAACATTCGCTTTCCGGTGCGCACATAGCGGCAATAACTTTGGCATCGTAGGTCTGATGTTCCGGCCATTGGCTAAAGTTCGGTGTGCCATATAAATCTCTGAGGTGAGAGAAGGCGGCGTAAGGCAACAACCAATGTTCGTTGTCTTTGAAGAACTTCTTGAAAGCGGCAGATGCCAATACTTTCTTGCCGGTTTGCTGGAACATGAGACGAATGTATTCACGTTTGGCATTGTTGACTGCTTCATAGTCAATTTGTGGTAATGCGTTCAGCTCCAATCGTTTTTCTTCGTAAGCGGCCGCCGCTTCTTTATCTTTCAACTTACCCAACTGGCGCAAATCAATGTACATTGGGTGGAATGCGTAGATGGAAATACTGTTGTACGGATAAGAGTCTATCCATGTGCCGGTAATAGTGGTGTCGTTGATTGGAAGAATCTGTACCGCTTGTTGATGAGTCTGTTCCGCCCAGTCGATGAATTTCTTTAAGTCGCCGAAGTCGCCTACACCGTAACTGCCTTCGCTTCTGAGTGAGAAGACCGGAATGGCAGTACCGGCAATCTTGCGGTTCATGGAAGCAAACTGTACTTCCATTTCTTTGGTAAAGAAAATCTCGCCTTTGCGCAAGTCGTTGAGATAAAGCTGGTGGTTGTTGCCGGTTTCCCATTCTTCCAATTTACCGCTTTCTGCATTGACTGCAATGAACTTGAAGTCTAACGGGAATTGCAAGCCTTCTGCCGGAATGGTCGTCATCCATTCATTGGCTTGAACTTCTTCCATGACGATGGCTCGTTCTGCATTCCAGTTGCCCATGATGGCATTGTTCCCACAAAGGGCAAGCACTTGTTTACGATGGTGCAGACAAGGACACAAAGCTCGGAACACAATGTCTCCGTTGCCGGATATTTGTGCTTTGGGAGTCTTCTTTACATCATAACTGCCGCTGAAGGCCGAACTGTATAGATAAGATGCTTCGGGCAAATCTTTCCATGCATCGTTCAAGATGTAATGGCAATTACGTTTTTTACCCGGGCAGAAGATGTGTGCCATTGTACCGCTTTCTCTACGGCTACATTGTCCGTCGAGAAAAACTCCGTAACGGTAAGTGATGGGAACTCCTGCTGCTGCATCCGTATCTTCGATGCTACCTTCCCAGAAAATGCCGTCGTTTGTTCCCAGCATAATCGGGGTGTTCTCTTTACCTTCCAGCATGACGCCGATTGATTCGCCCCATGCGGTACGGTATTCCATACGAAAAGTGAGTTTCATAGTTGTTATCTTAATTAATGATATTCAATAATTCCCAAATTTAGAATTTTCTGTTTGAAAAACGACGCTTGTAGACAAAAAATATAATAAATAAATGCCCGATTAAGTGTTGTAAACTTGCTTGAATGAACTTTTTCCTCGATTTCATCGAAAGTTTTTGTCTTCCGGTTGAGTCGTGAACCGTAGTTAAAAGAGAAAAAATATAAATGAAAGTAATAAAAAAGTCCCGAGCTAAAAGCCCGGGACTGCCTCTGTGTAAGATGTGAGGACGGATTTAAAAATTAAAATGATACAAATTACGCATCGATATTTGCATACGTTGCGTTTCTCTCTATGAATTCACGACGCGGAGCCACATCGTCTCCCATCAACATGGAGAAGATATAATCTGTTTCTGCGGCGTTTTCAATACTTACTTGTTTGAGGTAACGGGTTTCCGGATTCATGGTTGTTTCCCACAGCTGTTCCGGGTTCATTTCACCCAAACCTTTGTATCGTTGGGTGTTGATACCTCCTTCGTTACCGTCGGCATATTTCTGGATGAAAGCCAAACGTTCTTCGTCATTATAACAGTATTCGCTGATTTTTCCTTTGGAACACTTGTAGAGTGGCGGTTGGGCGATGTACAAATGTCCGGCTTGGATGATTTCAGGCATATATCGGTAAAACAACGTCATGATCAATGTGGCAATGTGCGCACCATCGACATCGGCATCGGCCATGATGATTACCTTGTGGTAGCGAATCTTGTCGATGTTTGCTTTCTTGCTGTCGTCGTCTCCATCCACGCCAAAGCGGATACCCAAAGCTGTAATGATGTTGTTTACTTCATCACTTTCAAATGCTTTGTGCCACATGGCTTTTTCTACGTTAAGAATCTTACCTCTCAACGGAAGGATGGCTTGGGTGGCGCGGCTTCGGCCTTGCTTGGCAGAACCACCTGCAGAGTCCCCTTCGACCAAGAACAATTCACATTCTTCCGGAACCTTGCTGGAACAGTCTGCCAACTTGCCCGGCATACCTCCGCCGCCCATCGGACTCTTGCGTTGTACGGTTTCACGAGCCTTGCGAGCTGCGATACGAGCTGTTGCGGCCAAGATAACCTTGTCTACAATCTGCTTGGCTTCCTTTGGATGTTCTTCCAGGTAATAGCTTAATGCTTCCCCTACGGCCTGGTTTACTGCGCCGCTGATTTCGCTGTTACCCAACTTGGTCTTGGTCTGTCCTTCAAACTGAGGTTCTGCTACTTTGACAGAGATTACAGTTACCAACCCTTCGCGGAAGTCTTCTCCTTGTATCTCAATTTTAGCCTTTTCGATAGCTTTGGCATTGTTTTCTTCTGCGTACTTCTTCAAGACGCGAGTCAATGCTGTACGGAAGCCGACAACGTGTGTGCCTCCTTCAATGGTATTGATGTTGTTTACGTATGAGTAGAGGTTTTCGCGGTAGCCGGTGTTGTACATGATGGCTATTTCGATAGGTACTCCCTGCTTTTCTGTATTCAAATAGATTACGTCATCAATCAGCGGAGTATTATTGTTCTGGTTGTTCAAGAAACGAACAAATTCCTTTACCCCTTCTTCTGAATGGAAGAGTTCGGTACGCGGATTGCCTTCTTCGTCCTTGTCGCGAAGGTCAGTCAAAGAAATGGTAATACCTTTGTTCAGGTAAGCCAATTCACGAAGTCTGTTTTGTAACGTTTCGTATTTATAAGTTGTTACGGTAAAGATGCTTCCGTCCGGCCAGAAAGTCTGGCGAGTACCGGTACGTTCGCTTTCGCCTACTTCTTTTACAGAGTAAAGCGGCTTGCCGCAAGAATATTCTTGTTGGTAGATTTTACCGTTACGGAATACCTGGGTAGTCATGTGAGTAGACAAGGCGTTTACACACGATACACCTACCCCATGAAGACCGCCGGATACTTTGTAAGAACCCTTGTCGAACTTACCGCCGGCATGGAGTACGGTCATTACGACTTCCAATGCAGACTTCTTTTCCTTTTCGTGGTAGTCTACCGGAATACCACGTCCATTATCTTGTACGGTAATTGAATTGTCTTCGTTGATGAATACTTCAATGTGGTCGCAGTAGCCGGCCAATGCTTCGTCGATGGAGTTATCCACAACTTCGTAAACCAAGTGATGCAACCCCTTTTCGCTGATGTCGCCGATGTACATCGCAGGGCGTTTGCGTACTGCTTCCAGTCCTTCTAATACCTGAATGTTACTGGCGGAATAGTTGTTCTCGCCGTTCATCTTTTCCTCTTGAGTCATCTTTATTAGTTAGATTGATTTAGTGTTCAAAGATACGAAAAAAAGTGCTAACAGCATACGTTTTTAATGGTAAAAAACATAAAAAACGTATGGAAGAGTGGGGAATACCAAAACGACAAAAGGCCGAACCTTTTCAGATTCAGCCTCGTTTATCGTTGACTTAAGTGATAACTTAAGCGAGCTTGCTGATATGAGCAGCCAATTTTGACTTCAAGTTAGCAGCTTTGTTCTTGTGGATAATGTTGCGCTTAGCCAACTTGTCCAACATCTTCTGTACACCTGGGAACATAGCAGTAGCTTCTGCCTTGTCATGAGTGTTACGAAGCTTCTTCACTGCATTACGCATAGTCTTAGCGTAGTATCTGTTGTGAAGTCTTCTCTTTTCTTCTTGTCTGATTCTCTTGATTGATGATTTGTGATTTGCCATCTCGACTAATCTTTAAATTGTTCTTTATTCTTTTTTCTTATTAGTAGTCCGTGGGGGAATCGAACCCCCCTTG
>JAFTSK010000037.1 GCA_017467385.1 Bacteroidaceae bacterium | reverse complement strand
TCGGCGATATGAACGAATACTTCTACTGGCGTTTGGTTGACTACTTCTCTGAACACTTGAAAGGACAGAAAGAAACGTTTGTGGATATTCCGAAACGATGATAGATTAAAAGGCGTTCCGAAAGGGACGCCTTTTTTATGGTGTCATGATGTTTTTCATGAAAAGCAAATTTACGTTGTTATTCTTGATTTTCTATTTCGTTTTTTGGTTTTTGTTCTGCAAAGAAGCGTTTGGCGGAAAGAGGTGAAACAACGGCTCTTCCTGTCTTCGATTCAAGCTTTTCCCGTGCTACTCTGGCTACTTCACCGCCCTCGGCTGCACATTGCATATTCTCTTCCAAATTTTGTGGATCTTTAGCTTTTGTTATACTGGTAGTGGAAAGCTCTGCCAACATGTTGAGTACCAATTCTTCATTTGTCATGTTGTCACGTAGGTTTTCTTTCTTTAATCCTTTGAAATGCTTGTATTCTTTAGCGGTCTTTCCAGCCCATGACTGATAGATGATATCGGTCAATGTAGCATATTGTATTCCTTCTTCTACGTTGTGAAGTTTCCATTGGTCGGTCAAATCTTTCCGTATTTCAATGCTTTTCAATCGTTGGTTTATCCAATTGTCGGAGTATCCTAGCCGTTTGTAATCTTCCATTGCTTGATGGATGCTTAATTCTGGATCTTGCAATTGGTTAAGGCGTTCGGCAGCTACTTGTGCCATCCATTGTTTAAAAGGTTCTGCTTTGGGTGAGGGAATGGATTGAATAATACGAAAAACGCCTTCTGTAGACGCCGCCATCTCCTTATGTCTTTTACCGTCTTCACTCGTCATTGGAACCAGGGTACAAATTGTACCCCAGTTGGCTTTGAGTTCTGCATCTCGGCTTTTCATCTTTTTGATGTATTGCTTGGGATCTTTACTGTCTGTCAATACCTCAACGATATCTGAAATGGAAAAATACCATATTTCTTGTTTGTCGTCCCAAACAGCACGAACTTTCTTTTCCTCGAATAGTTTGATTGATTCTTTCTTTGTCATAATTCCTTTTCCTTAATAATATGCACAAAAATTAGTAAATTGTAAATGCAAAATCGGGAGTAGCCATTTATAGCGTTACAAGTTTTTCACCCACTCCACAATGTCCGCACCATCGGGAGCACCCATCTTCTGACGGGAAGAACTCTTGCGGACATAAACCGTACCGGAAGCCTGACGAGTGATGACAGCTATTTCCTTGGTAGAGAAGCCGGCACAGAGCAAGCAGCAGGTCTGTACTTCCTTGTCGGTGAGGACAGAGCCGAAGTGCTGGGTCAAGCGAGTATAGAAACCGTTGTATAGGCGGTCGATGATGGGGTACAGGTCTTTCCATGCGATGAGTTCTTCCGCAGGCATTTCATCGTTTCCCGTTTCGGCAAGCCGACGGAGCAGGGCTTGGTTCTGTGCGGTAGGGGTGTTTGCTACCATACGGATGATGCCGAGCTGTTGCAGGAGGATGCGCTTGAAGAAGGTGTCGTCCTGTCCGGCGTCGGGCGACGGTTCCTTCTGTGCTTCCTCCAACAGGTGGTTGAGGGTTTCGATGCGTTCTTCCGCTTCGGCCAAACGGTTGATGCGTTCTTGATTCTTTCGCTTGATTTGAATCCATACAAAGAGGAAAACCGAAATCATCACGACCACACTGATGCTTACCCACGTCCAGGTGCGTTGTTCTTGCAACCGCATTTGGTTGGTGAGTTCGTCCCTCACTCGTTGCTCGTCGTATTTCTCTTGCATCTCGATGAGGGCTTGGCTCTTTTCTATGCTTGATATTGAATCTTGTAAAATCCAAGCTTGCTCTAAGTGAGAGATTGCTTCTTTATGTTTTCCTTTATTCTTATATATATGAAAAAGACTGGAATATGCACCGGCCTTTGTGTATATATCAGATGAAAGCAAGGCTTTGTTTAAATTGTTTGCTGCAGAATCTAATTGGTTGAGTTCTATATAAATTCTTCCCAAGGTGAGAAACTTGGCGCAACTCCACTTTATGGAATGTGAGTTGGCTATTTGATAAGTTTTTTGCATACACACTAATGCTGATTGGAAATCATTGTTTTTCCTATATATGGTTGCCATTTCCTTTAATGCAGCCATTTGCTTGGAATAATCTTTATTGTTTTGGGCTGTATCAACAGCCTTTTTATAAAAGCTTAAAGCTTGTTGATATTCTTTTTTTTGGCTATGCATTCTTGCGATGTCAATATAAGATGATATAATGCAAGAATGTGAGAGCTGTTTAGGTATGCCCGAATTTTGGGCAAAATTTAATGCTTTTGTATAATATTCCATGCCATAATCGGGTAGAGTACGAGCATAAATATGTCCAAGTTCCGCATAGATTAAGTATTTCAAAAAATAATCATCCAGTAAGTCCACTTCATCTTTGGCTTTCAAATAATACTCCTGCGCTTCTTCCATCTTGTTTTCTTCACGATACAATGCCGCCCGATAATAAAGCACCATCGCCCGTCGTTGTGCATCGCCCTTAGCCATAAAGTATGGGAAAGCAATGTTCAGTAACGAGTCGCTTTGCGTCATGAAAAGCTTGTACTTGGCTTGTGTTGTGAAGAGTGCCCAAGTAGCACGATTCAGTTAATACACGGGAGGCGTCATGGTTTGAAGAATGTGCAAGGCACAGTCGGGATGAGGATACATCAAATCCTCCGCCCGTTGCAGTTCGGCACTGAGCGGTGCATTGGCGGATGGTCGTCCACAGGCTACCATCAGCAGGAGCAGTGCTATCAGTATGTAGAAAGTGTTCTTCATGAGTCATTACCTTTTCATTTCGTACCACAAATTAACGAATAAAATCGGTAATAACCTAATGACGGAAAAGAAAAAGCATGAGAGTACAGCTCAAGATAAGTCGCAAGGAAAAAGAGAATGAAATGGATTTGTTACCCATAGTTTTTGAATTCTGAATTAAATGTGTATATTTGCACTAATAAAATGAACAATATATGCCGAAGATTTTTGAGTATTTTGGATTCATCTTTTAT
>JAFTSK010000036.1 GCA_017467385.1 Bacteroidaceae bacterium | reverse complement strand
TGACCACCAATCAAGTTGGTTGAGGCTTCCATACGGATGTAAGGGATGTTTTCCTTACCTTCGGCCAAGATGAGTTCTTCCAGCTTTTCGATGTTCATGTTACCCTTGAACGGATAGTCGCTCTTCAACTCCATCGCACGGTCGTAGTAGAGCTCAGCTACACGGGCACCCATTTCCTGGATGTGGGCGAGGGTAGTAGTAAAGTGATAGTTCATTGGGACAATCTGACCCTTCTTGATGAATGCCTTGGCCAAGATGTTTTCGCAAGCACGACCCTGGTGAGCCGGCAACAGATACTTCTTGCCCAATACATCTTCTACCGCCTTCTGCAAACGGATGAAAGACTGAGAACCTGCATAAGCATCGTCGGCACGGAGCATAGCCGAAACCTGGTTGTCGCTCATAGCGTTCACACCACTATCGGTCAACATATCGAGGTAAACGTCGAGAGTACTCAAACGGAATGTGTTGAAACCGCCTTCCTTCAAGGCTTCCATACGACGTTCAATAGGTACGAGGTGAAGTTTCTGCACAACACGTACTTTGTGCAATTCGAGGGGCATGTCGCCACCTTTGTAGAATTTTACATTACTCATAAGTATATATTTTTTTGTTGTTTTTGATAAAATTGCGCCAAAAGTAACACTTATATTTCAAATAAAAGCAAAAAGCAGTCATTATTTTGCAAAAAGATTTAGTTTTGTGTTATTTCAGTTTCTCGTTCGGGTGTTTCCAATAAAAAGCGTACCTTTGCATCCGTTATTAAATAGAGGTAAAAAGATATGTGGTTAGCCCTTGCTTTTCTTTCGGCAGCTTTGTTGGGATTCTATGATGTCTTCAAGAAACAATCCTTGAAGAACAATGCCGTCATTCCGGTGCTTTTTCTCAACACTTTGTTCTGTAGCTTGATATTTCTACCCTTTATCGTGCTTTCGGCTTGTGGGAACTCATGGGTAGAGAGTTCTATCTTCCATGTGCCAATGGTGGGGGGGGAGTCGCATCAATACATCGTTCTGAAATCGTGCATTGTACTGTCTTCTTGGTTGTTGGGCTATTTTGGTATCAAGCATCTGCCTATTACGTTGGTAGGTCCGATTAATGCCACCCGTCCCGTGATGGTGCTGATAGGTGCGATGCTCGTCTTTGGTGAACGTTTGAATCTCTATCAATGGATTGGGGTATTGTTGGCCATCTTCTCCTTCTTCCTTTTGAGTCGAAGCGGAAAGAAAGAAGGCATTGACTTCAAACATAACCGATGGGTGTTTGCCGTGGTAGGGGCCGCAGTCATGGGAGCCGTAAGTGGACTGTACGACAAATATCTGATGGCTCCGGTTTCGGAAGGTGGAATAGGACTTGACCGAATGGCGGTGCAATCGTGGTATAATCTTTATCAATGTGCGATGATGGGTGCGATGTTGCTCTTGTTGTGGTATCCGAAGCGGAAGATGACGACACCTTTTCATTGGCATTGGGCGATTATCTTCATTTCCCTTTTCCTCTCGGCTGCCGACTTTGTTTACTTCTACGCTTTGAGTTTGGACGATGCGATGATTTCCATTGTTTCGATGGTTCGAAGAGGAAGTGTGATTGTTTCTTTCCTGTTCGGTGCGATGGTGTTCAAGGAAAAGAATCTTCGTAGTAAGGCGATTGATTTACTCCTTATATTAATAGGTATGGTCTTCCTTTATTTGGGAAGCTGCTGATTATTACTTTTTTCTTTCTGACAGCAGAAAGAAAAAAGATAACAAAAAAGAAAGACTGCCGTCTGCACTTTTTGAACTACTCCGGCACTTTTCTACGCTAAACAAAAAGAACTCGCTTCGCTCAAACAGCTTTTTGTTTTTTACGCTCCGAAAAGCACCTTCGCTTCACGTTCAAAAAGTGAGGCCGGACCTTTATGTTCTTTCGCAACATTGCTTCGCTCGTTGATGTGGTTGTTTACTTGAGCAGTTCCGGCATTTAGTGGAGAAGCGTGAAGAAAAATGGAGATTTTTCCGTGAAGAACGAAAAGCTGTTTGAGCGATAGCGAGTTCTTTTCGTTTAGGAAAAACCTCCATTTTTTAGCTTCGGAACGGGAGCCGGCGAATTT
>JAFTSK010000035.1 GCA_017467385.1 Bacteroidaceae bacterium | reverse complement strand
GTCTTGTCGGTATCCCAACCGGCTGTCTGCTGATGCCATAGTCCGGTAATGACGGCCAACACACTCATGGCAATACCTAATGCGTTCAATACGGTTACACCTCGGCGGCGAGGTACATTGTTTTCTAATTTGCTATGCTTGATTCCGTAAAGAGAATAGATGTCCAAACCTATCAACATCCACAAAACCAATCGAATCCAAGTATCAGCCGGAAGGAACAACATCATGCAGAGGCATGTCAGAATCCCCAGGATGGGGACGGCCGGAACGAACGGTGTCTTGAAAGCGCGATGTACGTCAGGCATACTCTTTCGGACAATCAGTACGGCGGCACATACCAACGTAAAGGCAAACAGCGTACCGATGCTAACCATCTCACCCGCTACTCGCGCCGGAATGAAAGCGGCTAACAAGCTTACAACCACCATGAACAACAGGTTGCTGTGTGCCGGTGTGCGGTATTTTTCGTGAATCTTCGAGAAGAACGGCGGTAACAAACCGTCGCGGCTCATGCTAAGGAATACGCGGCTTTGGCCTAACAATGTTACCATGATGACCGAACAGTAGCCGAACAGAATAGCCAATACAATGGCGCGGTTCAACCAGGGAAAGTCGGGAGTGATGACACCGGCGGCATCGGCCTGTCCCATGTGGTTAATGGCTACGGCAACAGGAGCAATCCCTTGTTGACCGGCAAACTCGGTGTAGTGGGCTACTCCCGTCATTACGTGGGCAAAAAGAATGTAAAGTACGGTACAAACCAACAACGACATCAGGATACCGATAGGCATGTTTCGCTTCGGGTTCTTGGTTTCTTGAGCTGCTGTGCTTACTGCGTCGAATCCCAAGAAGGCGAAGAACACAATTGCGGCTCCACGAAAGATACCTGAAATACCAAATTCACCCAATACTCCGGTGTTTTCGGGAATGTAAGGCGTATAGTTCTCGGTGTTGATGTACTTCCAACCCAAAACCACGAAGATAAGAATAACCGCTACTTTTAGGAATACAATGATATTGTTGAGCATGGAACTTTGTTGTGTACCTCTAACGAGGAACAAGCTCATAATGACGACGATGACGGCCGCCGGTATGTTTACGATACCACCGTCCCAGGGACAGGCAGTCAGCTCGGGAGGAAGCTCGATACCTAAGCCTTGCAGGAACACCACCAAGTAACGGCTCCAGCTGATACTTACCGTTGTGGCAGCTACGGTGTACTCCAACACCAAATCCCAACCGATAATCCAAGCGATAAGTTCGCCCATCGTGGCGTATGAATAAGTATAAGCACTACCGGCCACCGGTATCATGGAAGCAAATTCGGCATAACAAAGTCCGGCAAAGCAACAGCCGATGGCGGCTACAATGAAGCTCAGCGTAATGGCCGGTCCGGTATAGCCTGCGGCTACGGTTCCGGTAATGGAAAACAGTCCGGCTCCGATGATGACACCTACTCCTAAGGCCACCAATCCCCAGGGGCCGAGTACCCGTTTCAGCGTCTTGCTGCCTTCTTCATTGGCTTCCGCTTCGAGGGCGGCAAAAGGTTTCTTGATAAACAATCCCATTTCTTCAAACGTTTTTAGTGATAATTGGGTGCAAAGTTAGCGGTTGTACGGATTTACTGCAAATGAAACTATTAAAAAAGCTCCATTTAATGGAGCTTTTCTACTTTATTCCAAATACTTTGTAACCTCACCACTTACTTGTAACAAAGAAATTTCACACATTTTGGTGTCATATTCTGCCGTCAGGATACGTTCTTCTGCATCTAATAAACTCTTTTGGGCTTCACGCATTTCAATCCCCGAGAGATTTCCCAACATGTAACGTTCGCTGGCAATCTCATGGTTCTCTATGGCGGCAATCAAGTTTTCGCGTTCCAACTTCAACATTTCGATGTTGTTCTGGTAAGCTTGCCACAAGTTGCTTAAATCGGCAAGGAGAGACTGGCGCAAGTCTTCTTGTTGCAGGCGGGCGTTGTCGATGGCAATACGGGCATTCTTGATTTCCCGTCTTCGGTTTCCATCAAAAAGATTGATGCCGAGAGTAACTCCGAAGTTAAGACCTAATTCCTTTCGGCGGCTGGTCGTGGAGATGTCATACTTGTTGAGGGTGTATCCGTATCCGCCGTTCACTTTCAAGTAAGGAAAGTTACGTGATTTTACTACTTTCATGTCAAGGGCGGCAAGGGTACGGTTCTGTTCCGATTTCAAAAGGGAAGCATTGTTTTGTAACGTAGATTCCCAAAGATGGTCGAAAGACAACATTTCATTCAAGTCGATGATGGAATCACTTACGGTAATGTTCCCGTTCATATTCTCATTAGCCATCAGTTCGTTGAGGCGAATGCGAGAAGAATGTACACTTTCCTGTTGCTTCATGTATTGGGCGCGGTCGGCATTGTAGTCCACACGAGCCTGTTGCAAGTCAAGGCGGGAAAAGTTACCCACGATGTAACGTTCTTCCACGATACGCAGACGTTCTTTCGACAATGACATGGCATAACGGAAATTCTTCAGACGAATCTGTTGCTGGATATAGTTGTAATATTCGGCGGTCAGTTCGGCGATGAAATCTTCGATGGCAATTCGTGTCTGAGTCTCGCCTTGTCGTTCTAGTTCTTTCAGAATTTGGTAGTTTGCCTGAATCTTGAAACCATTGAAAATTGTCCAGTTTAGACTTAGGCCTGCATTTAGTGTCTGGTCGAATACACCGTTTGTCTTGGTTACATCCCCTGTTTCTCGGGTGGTTGTTTCGGTATTGTCGACACTTCCACTATAACCGGCCGAGAGGTCAAGGGTAGGAAGATAACCGGCATTGGCAATGGTCGCATTGTTCTTGCTGATTTGTTCCTCGTTTCTGACCATACGGATGGAATAGTTTTTCTCTAGTCCGGTCTCTAAACACGATTTCAAAGTATAGTGTTGTTGTGCAGACAGGTTGACTGCTGCACAACAAGTAAGGAGGGCTGTTATAAGTTTTCTCATGCTTTTTTCTTTTTGATACGGTTGGTGGATATATAAGTATAAACGGCCGGTACGATGAACATGGTCAGCAAGGTAGAAATCAACATTCCCCCTACTACTGAGATACCCATTGCGATACGTCCGTTAGCGCCTTCGCCGGTAGCAAACGCCAATGGTACCAACCCGAGAATGGTAGATACGCTGGTCATCAAAATAGGACGCAGACGTTGGATAGACGCTTCACGAATCGCTTGCATCTTGTCAATACCCGTTTCCTGCTTTTGGTTGGCAAATTCCACAATCAAGATACCGTTCTTTGCCACCAAACCGATAAGCATAATGATACCAATCTGGCTGTATATGTTCATTGTCTGTCCGCCAAAGTGCATGAATATCAAGGCACCGCCTACTGCCAAAGGTACAGTCAGCATGATAACAAACGGATCCTTGAAACTTTCGAACTGTGCCGCTAAGATTAGGTAAATCAATACCAATGCCAAGATAAAGGCAAACATCAAACTGGACGAACTTTCCCGATATTCTTTTGATTCACCGGTCAATGCGGTGCGGAAAGTATCATCCAATACTTCGGCTGCAATCGCGTCCATAGCATCCAATCCTTCTCCGATGGTCTTGCCTTCTGCCAAACCGGCTGATACGGTGGCGGCTACAAAACGGTTATAGCGGTAGAGTTGGGGAGGAGCAATACCTTCGGCCAAATCAATGAGGTTATCCATCTGAATCATCTCGCCGTTACTGCTTCGTATATAGATGGACTTCAAGTCTACCGGCTTGTTACGTTGCTGGCGGTTGATTTCACCCACAATTTCATACTGCTTGCCGTTCATATAGAAATAGCCCATGCGTTGCCCACTCAAACCATATTGTAAGGTTTGGGCGATGGATTGGGTACTTACTCCCATGACATTGGCCTTGTCTCGGTTGATGCTGATACGTGCTTCCGGCTTACTGAACTTCAAGTTAACATCGGCCATTTGGAAAACCGGATTTTCATAAACCTTTGCCATGAATACCGGTAACACCTTTTCAAGTTTTTCGATGTTGGTTGCCTGAATGACATATTGCACCGGCATACCTCCACGTCGTCCACCGAAGGTACTTTGTTGTTGGACGAATGCACGAGCCTTTGTTTTCTTTTGTACAACCTTAGACAGTTGTTCGGCCACTTGCATCTGCGTATAATCACGATCTTGCAAATCTTTAAGTGTAATCTGTACATTACCGCTTCCGCTGGAAACACGGGCTGTAATGGCTTCTGCATCAGGCATGATGGAATCGGCCAACGCATAGATGTCTTCGGTGTAATCACGCATATATTCGTAAGTTACCCCTTCCGGTCCACTGGTTCGTACCGTAATACGGGAACGGTCTTCCAATGGAGCCATTTCAGACGGAATGGCATTCCATAAGTAGAAGATGACAATGACGGTTATGACGGTTACTACCCAAGCCCAGCTTCGCTTGTTCAGAAATTTGTCTAATAACTTGCTGTATCCATTGTTCATACCTTCAAAGAACGGTTCGGTCTTGCGATAGAACCAGTTCTTTTCTTCTCGTCTGACCAACAACTTGGTAGCCAACATCGGAGTAAAGGTCAATGCAGCAAAGGAAGAAATGATTACCGAACCGGATACCACAATACTGAATTCTCGGAACAGACGGCCGGTGGTTCCTTCCATAAACACAATCGGGAAGAATACCGCCACCAATGTAATGGTTGTAGATATGACCGCAAAGAAGATTTCTTTGGAGCCTTCGATACCGGCTTCTTTCGGCGACATCCCCCTTTCAATTCGGATGTAGATGTTTTCCGTCATCACAATGGCATCGTCGACGACTAACCCTACGGACAATACGATGGCCAACATGGAAAGTACGTTGATGGAGAAACCTGCCAAGTACATTACAAAGAAGGCACCAATCAATGATACCGGAATCACGATACAAGGTACGAGGGTTACACGCCAGTCGCGCAAGAACAAGAAGATGATGATGATAACCAAGACAAATGCCTCGTACACAGTAGATTTTACTTCGTTGATGGAAGCGCGGATAAACTTGGTGTTATCGAAACTGTATTGGTAGGTAACATCGTCGGGAAGGTCTTTCTTCATAGTTTCCATACGCTTGTACACCTCATCGGCAATGTCAATATGGTTAGCACCCGGTTGTGGAATGACCACTACCCCGATGGTCGGTACACCGTTCATCTTCATGTAGCTTTTCAAGTCGCGTGCTTCCAGTTCGGCTCGGCCAATGTCACTGAAACGGATGATACGGTTATTGTCTTCCTTGATGATTAGATTATTGAACTCTTCGGCTGTGTGCATCAAACCGAGGGTACGGATACTTAATTCCATGTTATCCCCTTCGATACTACCCGAAGGAAGTTCCACGTTTTCGCGATCGACAGCATTCTTTACGTCCATTGGAGTAATGCCATAACCCGACATCTTAATAGGATCGAGCCACATACGCATGGAGTATTTCTTTTCCCCCCAGATTTCCACACTACTTACATCGGGAATGGTTTGTAGCTGTTCCTTAACGGTCAAATCGGCAATTTCACTGACTTCCAACAAAGAACGCTTATTACTTCCGATGGCTACCATAAGAATCGGAGTAGCATCGGCATCGGCCTTTGATACGGTAGGAGGATCACAGTCGCGAGGCAGGTAGCGCTGGGCGCGAGATACCTTGTCGCGCACGTCATTGGCGGCTGTTTCCAAGTCGACAGACAACTCAAATTCTACTGTGATACGGCTGGAACCCTGGCTACTGACACTCGACAAAGAACGGATGCCCGGGATACCATTGATATTCTGTTCCAACGGTTCCGTAATCTGATTCTCGATGACATCCGCATTGGCTCCCGGATAAGAGCAAGATACGGAGATAATCGGATTATCTACGGAAGGATATTCACGTACACCCAAACTGCTGTAACCGATGAAGCCGAACAACAAGATAATCAGCGTCATTACAGTTGACAGTACAGGGCGACGTATACTTAATTCGGATATATTCATAACTTATAGATCAGAACGATTATTGTACTTCATCCAATGTTACACTCAACCCTGTACGTAGTTGTAACGTACCGGAAGTAATGATGGTATCACCAATGCTAAGGCCTTCCAGAACTTGGGTTCTTGCCTCGTTACGAATACCTTTGGTAATGGTTACCGGTTGGGCCTTGCCCGACTTGTACAGATATACCTTGTCTATACCCATTTCTGGAATGATGGCCTGTGAAGGAATGGTAATGGCATCATCGAATTCCTGCGTCTTCAAATCCACATTGGCAAAACGGCCTGGCATAAGCTGGCCATTGCTGTTGGCATACAAGGCGCGGATGGCAAAAGTGTGGGTGGTAGGATCGACATGTGATTCTGTGGCGTACACTT
This sequence comes from Bacteroidaceae bacterium, assembly GCA_017467385.1. Classification (GTDB taxonomy): domain Bacteria; phylum Bacteroidota; class Bacteroidia; order Bacteroidales; family Bacteroidaceae; genus Phocaeicola. The sequence goes on along the minus strand of JAFTSK010000035.1, from coordinate 48,714 downwards.
TGGCAGAGAAAGGCTTCAAGTGTCCTTCTACTTTGAAATTCAGATTGGCTCCGTTCTTGACAATACCGGCATAACGTTCCGGTACGGCAAACTCTATTTTCAAAGGAGAAATCTTTGTCAGGGAAGCGACAATGGTAGATGGAGTGGCGTATGCACCTTCACTCACTTGACGCAAACCAATGATACCATCGAAGGGCGCACGAAGTTCGGTCAAGTCGATGCTTGCCTTTACCATGTCTATTTCAGCTTTCAGCATGGCCAAGTCGGTTTGTACTTGTTCGTAAGCTTCCTTGCTGACTGCTTCTCTTTCCAGCAATGCGTTCTGGCGGTAAACGCGATCTTCGGCTAACTTTAATTGTACTTCCAATTTGCGGAGCTGGGCTTGTAGTTGGGCATCGTTCACTTTGGCTAAAAGTTGGCCTTCCTTTACATGGCTACCTTCTTCAAAATTGATGGCAGTAATTTTTCCGGAAGTTTCAAAAGAAAGGCTGACTTCTTCGTCGGGTAACAGCAACCCGGTAATGATAATCCCGTCCGAAATGGATGCCTTTTTAATAACTTCTGCTATAACGTTTAATGTGCGTTTTCTGGCTTGAGGGGTTTCCTTGACTGGAGCCTCAGCCAACTCTTTGTTTTCATGAGGAAGGAAAGCATTGATGGCTAAACCGGCAAGTCCGATACCTATTACAGCAACCAATCCCCACTTTGTTTTCTTGTTCATGTATGACTAAGATTTTGATTATACCTAATTATATAATGATTTAAAAGAGCTGCATTTGTTTAATACAGCTCTTTTAAATTTATCGTTTTTTAATATTTTTCGTTTGCCAGTTTCCAGAAGGCTAAGAAAGAAGCTTTGGTAATGTCTATCATCTTTTCCCAGTTGAGACGTTCTGCATGGTCGCTTGGTAAATGGTAATCCGGATGAGCATCGGTGTGATACCATATAATAGGAATACCTAACTTGGCAAAGGTTCCGTTGTCGCTACCACCTACCGGATTGTCCCAAGCACGATAGTCAGGCTCCAATTGCAATCCGAAAGTTTCGATGTCTTTCTTCAGCCAGTCGCCAAACATCTTATAAGCGGCTGTATAGAAATAAACGAAATGTTTTGGCTTTGCTTCGTTGTTGTTACGGCCAATCATATCATAGTTTAAGTAACCTTTTACCTTACCGATTTCCGGATAAGCCAATGCGAAATACTTGGAACCGAGCAATCCTTTTTCTTCACCGTCCCAGAAAGCGAAGATGACGGTACGTTCCGGTTGTTGACCGGTTACTAAAAATGCACGAGCTACTTGCAATACAGCCTGTACACCCGAAGCGTTGTCGTCCGCACCGTTATAAATCTGGTCGCCGGCCAACATGGAGTCGTATCCCAAATGATCGTAATGCGCACCGATAATCACAATTTCGTTAGGGTTCTTACCTTCAATCTTACAAAGAATGTTGCGCAAGTCAAGTTTCTGATGAACACCTTGTTTCAGCTTGGCCACAGAATCCGGATGTACTTGCCAACGTTTTCCTCGTACCTGACGTTCGGCATGTGCTACCTCAAACGGTTGAACATAGCCGTCTTCAAACAATGGTTGCAAGCCCATCTGCTTCAGGCAAGAAATGATGTAGTTGCCCGCGATGCGTCCACCTTGCCAACCGGCTTCACGACCTTCCAATTCATCGGCCGCCAAGAAGTTGATATGTGCTTCGGCTGTTGCCAAGTTGATACTTTCTACTCCTTTTTGTTCCGGAGTAACCTTTACTTTCTTTGGAGATGCTGCATCCAAGTGGAGAGTTCCCAATGCGAACAATGCCGCCAATAATAAATGCTTTTTCATGGTTTCTGTGATTTAAAATGCCGCCCGATACTTGCCTTCTTCCTTGTCTTCCAACATGTTCAGGTAAGAGGTGTATCGCGACTCGCTGATAAAATGGTTCTCTACGGCTTCTCGTACCGCACATCCCGGTTCGTGGCGGTGGGTACAATTGCCATATTTGCAATTCGCTGAGTATTCAAATATTTCCTTAAAGTAATGTCCCACTTCTTCCTCTTCCATGTCGAATGTGCCGAAGCCTTTAATGCCCGGGGTATCTATCAGATAGCCACCGTTGGCTAATGGAAACATTTCAGAGAACGTCGTGGTGTGCATACCTTTATTATGATAGTCGGAGATTTCTCCGGTTTTCACGCTTTGTTCCGGTAGAATAGCGTTGATTAATGTCGACTTTCCCACGCCGGAATTACCCGAAAGCAAAGTTACTTTTCCTTCCAAGTCCTGTTTGATGTCTTCAATGCCCGTTTCGTTTAAGGCAGAAACCTTGAAGCAAGGATAACCAATCGAAGTATAGAGGTTAATCAAAGCCTCCATGAAACGTGAATCATCTTCGTTGTATCGGTCTATCTTGTTGAATATCAATTTGACAGGGATTCGGTAGGCTTCGGCAGTAGCCAGAAAGCGGTCGATGAAAATGGTCGATGTCTCGGGATAATTGATAGTGATAATCAACATACACTGGTCGAGGTTAGCGGCCAGTATATGTGATTGTTTCGAGAGGTTCGATGCACGTCGGATGATGTAGTTCTTGCGGTCTTCGATTTCGCTGATAAAAGCTGTGCCTTCGTTGTTTACGATGATTTGCACATAGTCGCCCACCGCAATTGGGTTGGTGCTTCGGATACCTTTCAGACGGAAATTACCTTTAATCTTGCAGTCTACCAACTGCCCGTCATCCGTCTTTACTTGATACCAGCTCCCTGTATTTTTAATGACTAATCCGCGCACGTCTTTCCTTTATACTGTCATGATTTCTTTTTCCTTTGCTGCAAACAGTTCATCAATGGTCTTGATGTACTTGTCATGTAACTTTTGAAGCTTTTCTTCGCCGTTCTTCTGTTCATCTTCTGGCAGACCATCCTTTACGGCTTTCTTCAGTTTGTCTACACCATCGCGACGGGCATTGCGTACACTTACCTTTGCATTTTCTGCTTCTCCCTTACATTGCTTAGCGAGTTGCTTACGACGGTCTTCTGTCAAAGGAGGAATACCGATGCGGATGATTTCACCGTTGTTTTCCGGCATGATACCTAAAGAAGAGTCAATGATTGCCTTTTCGATTACGCGGAACATGCTTTTATCCCAGGGCTTAATGGCGATGCTACGTGCATCGGGAGTAGTTACTGAGGCTACATTGTTGATAGGCACTAAGCTACCGTATGAATCAACACGAATGCCATCCAGCAAGCGAGTGTCGGCTTTGCCGGCACGAATGTGTGCCAATGATTCTTCCAAATACATGGTAGCCATATCCATTTTTTCCTGCGCCTCGTTGAGGCAAGTCTTAACGTCTGTCATATCTTTCGTGGTTTTTAGTTTAAACATCTTGTTTCAATGGAAACAAAAGTAAGTTATTTTTTCAAGTTGTGCAATTCTTCAGTGAAGGAATTTTGGGAAAATCCTTAGGAATGGCTTTATTTCGTGTTTTTGCGTGTATATCATTTCGTTTTTTAGGAAATGCAAGTATTCAGTGTGTTACACTACAGATGCTTCTTTATTACCATTCTCACGAGTTATGCGAAAGTCAATGCTTTTATCTGAAAGGACTAATAGGGGAGTAAAAAATAACCCGTCATTGAACAATGTTAAGTCAATGACGGGCAAATAGCTTAATATGTGATAAGCTTTGGAATCTTAATTATGTACCAATGTACCGATGTTTTTTCCACTCATCACTTTCTTCAGGTTGCCAACGGTATCCATGTCGAATACAATGATGGGGAGTTTGTTTTCTTTACACATGCAAGTAGCTGTCAAGTCCATAACCTTCAGACCACGACTTAACACTTCATCGTAAGTGATGTCATCGAACTTAGTAGCTGTCGGATCTTTTTCCGGATCGGCGGTGTAGATGCCGTCTACACGTGTACCCTTCAGCATTACATCTGCTTCAATTTCAATGCCGCGAAGGGAAGAACCAGTGTCGGTGGTAAAGAACGGATTGCCGGTTCCTGCTGACATGATAACTACTTCACCGTTTTCCATAGCTTCGATGGCTTTCCACTTGCTATAAAACTCACCGATAGGTTCCATGCGTACAGCAGTCAGAACGCGTGCCTTTACACCGGCCGCACCCAATGCACTGCTTAAACCGAGACTGTTGATAACCGTTGCCAACATTCCCATTTGGTCGCCCTTTACACGGTCAAAACCTTTGGAAGCGCCACTCAAGCCACGAAAGATGTTGCCGCCACCAATCACGATGCCAATCTGTACGCCCATGTCGTGGATTTCCTTGATTTGTTGTGCATACTCGCCCAGACGCTTTTCGTCGATGCCATATTGCTTTTCACCCATGAGGCTTTCACCACTCAGTTTCAGAAGAATTCTTTTAAATCTTGCCATAGTATTATCTTTTAATATGTTTTTTGCAAACTTACACAACTTTCGATTTATGACAAAATCTTTCTGCCTAAAATGCGTTGTACAATTCCACGAAGGGATAGATAGACGATGAAAGCCAACCAAAGCGCGTGGTTTCCCATGATACCTTGCAAACCCCAATATATCAAGAAGAAACAGGTGGAAGCAATCAACATCCCCCACAACATGTATCGAGTGGCGGTGGCTCCGATGAAAATACCGTCCATAAGAAAGGCTGAATATCCCGTAATGGGGATGAGCAATGCCCAATAAAAATAGTCTCCAGAGGCTTCAATAACGTTAGGCTCGTTGGTTAGTAAGCGAAGAAAATGCTCTCCTCCCAGAATGTAAAGAGCTGTAAAAAGGAAGGCTATGCTTATTCCCCATCTAAAAAGTCGTTTAATCATCGCTTGGAGAGACAGGGAATCTTTGGCTCCGATGTATTTCCCGGTCAATGCTTCACCGGCATAGGCGAATCCATCCATAAAATACGAAAACAAGGTAAACAGTTGCATGAGTAAGGTGTTGACAGCCAGAGTGATTTCTCCCTGTGAAGCTCCTGCCGAAGTGAAATAAGTCGTTACGGCAATCAAGCATAACGTGCGAAGGAAAATATCTCGGTTGACATTGAAAAAGCGGCTCATTGCTTGCCGGTCGGTCAGAGATTTTATTTGAATGTATGGAGATAAATATCCGTATTGATGCTTCCAAAGTAGATAGGCCATAAAGAAACCGGCATATTGGGCAACCAATGTTCCCCAAGCTACCCCTTCTATCTTCATGTCGCATCCATAGACAAACAGAAGGCTGGCAACAATATTGACTACGTTTTGTACAATGGCAATAAACATGGGATAGCGAGAGTTTTGCATGCCGATAAACCAACCGGTCAGGCTGTATAATCCCAACATGGCCGGCGCACCCCAAATGCAGATACGAAAGTATTGGGAAGCATACATCTCTATCTCGGCGGTCGTGTCTATCAGAGTAAATGCCAAACGTTCGATGGGAAATTGTAGGAGGATGAGTGCAATGGCGGCTATAAAACCCACGCCACAGGAACGAGTCAACAAGTGAGCCGTTTCGGAGGTATTGTTGGCACCGTATGCTTGGGAAGTCATACCGCTGGTTCCCATTCGTAAGAAGCCAAATAGCCAATAGATCGTATTGAAAAGCATGCTCCCAATGGCGATGGCACCAATGTAAGAAGCAGCTCCTAAATGCCCTACGATGGTTACATCTACCAGTCCCAATAGTGGAACTGTGATGTTTGAAACGATGGAGGGGAGAGCAATGGCTGTTATTTCCCGGTTTCCTTTATTCATGGACGTAGGTTACTTCTTTGAAGGTATATTTACGGATGTGGTTAATTTCGTCTTTCAAGAACAAACTTCCATCCTGGCCAATGTCGTATATTCTTGCCAGGAACTCTCCGTTGTTGTCTTTGTATCGGTGGAAGCCTTCTTTGCGATATAACAGATTCTTATATAAATATGTCAGCGCTTCCGAAGTCTTTTGGAAGTTCCGTTCCAGGGATTGATAGCCTCCCAAGATGGAATGAATGATTTTATGGAGAATTTCTTCCCTGTCAATTTCTTTGCCTATTATCTGATATAGTGAAATAGGATTGGGAAGGGAAGACGGGAAGGTGGTTTGGTTGACATTCAAGCCTATGCCAACGATGGATTGACTTAGGTATTTTCCTTCCAATTCGTTCTCTATTAAAATGCCGCAAATTTTTTGATCTTTCCAATAAATGTCGTTAGGCCATTTGATGGAAAAACCGTCTGTATAATCGGTCAACGCATCGACAACAGAAATAGCCACCAATATAGACAGGTAGAATTGTTTGTTGGCTTCAAAAGAAGTTGGATATAAAACCATGCTGAACGTCAGATTCTTGTGAGGTTCAGACTCCCAACAATTTCCGCGTTGACCTTTGCCGGAAGTTTGCTTTTCTGCTACAACGGTGTAAAATTCGCTTGCCTTTCCTTGTTGGCAAAGCTCGGATAAGTAGTTGTTGGTTGAAGGAATCTCTTCGATTCTTTCAATGGGAACATTTATCGGTTGAGGCTGTTTCATTTTCTTTCTTTAAATTACCAAATAGGTGGATAAAATGCTTCTTCTATGTGTGTAATTTGGAATGTACCTTTACATCCAGTTACAGTAATAATATCAAAACGTACAGGTAAGTCTATTTCATATTTATGCAAATAAGCGTTAGTCGAAGATACAATCCTTCGGATTTTAGCATCATTGATGGCTGATTCGGGAGTCCCATATAAAGTGTTGCTTCGGGTTTTTACCTCTACGATAATCAACTCGTCGCGAAATTGGGCAACAATGTCTATCTCGTATTTCCTGAAACGCCAATTCCGATGGTGGATGATGTATCCCTTTTCGCTTAAAAAGCGTACAACTTCTTCTTCCCCTTCCTTCCCAAGTTCGTTATGCTCAGCCATTATTTCTATACTTTGTTGCAAAATTACGCTTTTTATGTTTTGTTTTTGCGGAAGTAAGGTTAAATTTGCAACGGATATGGCAAATACTGTGAAAAAAAGAGTGAAAGTTCCTGCATCCATGCCTAAACGCAAGCAGCGGATGGTTTGTTTGATGAGTGAGGAAGAATTGCGGATTGTTGATTCTTATTTGAAGAAATATAAGATAACCAACAAGGCGCGTTGGCTTCGTGAGACTGTGTTGACCTTTATTCGTCAAAAGATGGATGAAGATTATCCTACCTTGTTTAATGAACATGACATGAGACGGTAATTATGGCAGATGACATCTTTTACATGAGACAGGCTTTGGCAGAAGCGGAGAAAGCAGCTGAAAGAGGGGAGGTGCCTGTTGGAGCTGTTGTTGTATGTCGAGACCGTATCATTGCTCGAGCGCATAACCTGACGGAAACATTGGTCGATGTTACGGCTCATGCCGAGATGCAAGCAATTACAGCTGCCGCCAATTATTTGGGAGGCAAATATCTGACCGATTGTACGTTGTACGTAACGGTAGAACCTTGTGTCATGTGTGCCGGGGCGATTGCATGGGCGCAATTAAGAAAGGTGGTTTTTGGAGCTTCCGATGAAAAACGAGGCTATCAGAAGTATGCTCCTCAATCCTTTCACCCTAAGACCGTTGTAATACAGGGAGTTTTAGAAAACGAATGCTCTCTCTTGATGAAAGAATTCTTTAAGAAAAGAAGATAATCTTAGTTTATTTCCTCATACTCCACGTATTCTCCCTCATCTTCTCCAAATATTTTCTTTTTGTTGGCAGACGATGAAGTGCTTGAAATCGTTTGTTGGTTGGCGGCATATTCGCTTCCCGTAGATTTAGGGTTGCTATATGGCTTGGGAGTACGTTTGCCAAATCCGAATAGCATACGCAGAAAGTAGCTTATCAATCCCAATGCTACAACGACAATTAAAAAGATGAATAGTAGTATAAAGCCTAAAAATCCAAACATAATAATTCCTTTTTATGGGATACTACAAAAATCGTGCCAAACTTTCTCAAGCCTTCTTCTTGGTGGCGATGGAAAGCAGGATATACCACAAAATAATTGAATAGAAACTTGTAAGTTGGAATTGATATAATGCCAACAAAAGAATACAACCTAAAAGGAATATATAACTCGTCTTATTGTCTTTCCAACTTAAATTCTTGAACTTGAGAGAGAACATGGGAATCTCAGCAACCAAGAACCAAGACATTAGGATAACCAATAAGAAAAGGTAGATGGCATTAAATGAATCGGATACGAGAAAATCATGATGCCCGATGACAAACGAACCCCAGAACAATGCATTGGCCGGAGTGGGAAGTCCAATAAATGAACTTGTCTGGCGGGTGTCAATGTTGAACTTGCCTAATCGTAATGCAGAGAAAGCGGCAATGATAAAGGCAGTATAGGGGAAAATATCGGCAATTGGTTGCATGAATTCCGGATAATGTACCTCTTTAAATAAGGAAAAGACAATCGTGGCAGGAGCCAAACCAAAGGTAATATCGTCTGCTAAAGAATCGAGTTCTTTCCCTAACGGGCCGGAAACCTTGAATAAACGGGCTAACATTCCATCGAAGAAATCGAATACAGCTCCTATCACAATGAAGAGGATAGCCAATTCATACTTGGCTTGAAAAGCCATGACCGAAGCTACGCATCCGGAAAGGAGATTACAACAAGTTACGGTGTTGGGAATGTGGCGTTTGATATTCATGCTTACTTATTTTAATTTAGCAATAACCGTTTCGTTTCCTGTGGTGGTTTGTCCCATCTTTACACATACTTCAGAGCCTAAAGGCAAATATACATCGACACGTGAGCCGAACTTGATGAAGCCCATGTGTTCATCGATGAAACATTCTTCTCCTTCTTGGGCGTATGTAACAATGCGTCTGGCAACGGCTCCGGCTATCTGACGAGCCATGACCGTATGTCCTTCCGGAGTTTCAATGACAATGGTAGAACGTTCGTTTTCTGTGCTTGCCTTCGGAAGCCAAGCCTTCATAAACTTACCGTTCTGGTGGCTGACATGCTTCACCGTTCCATCTACGGGATACCAGTTGGCATGTACATTGGTTATGTTCATGAAGATAGAAATCATCAACTTCTTTTCGTGGAAATATTCTTGTTCGTCTACTTCTTCAATGACGACAATCTTACCGTCGGCAGGGGCGACTACAATTTTCTCGGTGTCTTGCTCAAAGATTCGGATGGGGCAACGGAAGAAATTGACCATAAGCAAATAAAGGATAATGCTGATGGCGGCAACGGTGTATAATAGAATCTTACAATCGAACGCCCAAAAGAGCAATGCGTTGAGTCCAACGAGGAGAAAAGCGCTGATGATGAGTATCTCTGTTCCTTCTCTATGGAGTCTTATTTTCTTTAACTTTTTAAGTTTCTGTAATCGGCTCATAACGTCGGTAGCTATATAATTCCTGCAAAATTAGTTATTATTTGACGAAAAACAAAATAAAAACAGTGGATTTGAAACATTTGGCCTAAAAAGTATGAAAGTTAATAACTTCTTTGGCTTCTTTTTGCAGGTTTTGCGAAAGCAATGTATCTTTAGCGAACTTTTTTAGAAAATAGATTTATGCAGGATTTTGTCCATTTACATGTTCATACCCAATACTCCATTTTGGACGGGCAGGCTTCTATCCCTCGGCTGGTCGACAAGGCCATTGCCGATGGCATGAGAGGCATTGCTGTAACCGATCATGGAGATATGTTTGGCATCAAGGAGTTCTTTAATTATGTCAATAAAAAGAATGGAAAGACCAACGACGAGATAAAAGGGCTGAAAAAGCAAATAGCTCAGTTGGAGAGGACCAAGCAGGAATTGGAAAAAGCCGAAGAGCTTTCTGAAAATGCTGAAGAGGAATTTCAAAAAGTTGAAGAGGACTTGGCTGCTTCCAAAAGTGCATTGGAGGCGGCAAAGAATAAGTTGTTTAAGCCAATCTTTGGATGTGAAATGTACGTGGCCCGCCGACGGATGTACGATAAAAATGGAAAGGACGACCAAAGCGGCTATCACTTGGTGGTTCTGGCCAAGAATCTGAAAGGTTATCACAACTTGGTGAAGTTGGTCTCAAAGGCTTGGACGGATGGCTTTTATATGCGTCCTCGTACAGATAGGGTGGAGTTGGAAAAATATCACGAAGGGCTGATTGTTTGTTCGGCGTGTATTGCCGGAGAGGTTCCCCGGAAAATATTGCAAGGAAGGTTCGATGAGGCCGAAGAAGCCATCCAATGGTATAAACGGGTGTTTGGCGATGACTTCTATTTGGAGTTGCAACGTCATAAAGCTACTGTGTCGCGTGCCAACCATGAAGCGTATGGAATGCAGCAAATAGCCAATGCAAAACTGATAGAATATTCCAAACAATATGGCGTGAAGCTGGTTTGTACGAACGACGTACACTTTGTCGATGAGGAAAATGCAGAGGCGCACGACCGCTTGATTTGTTTAAGTACGGGCAAGGATTTGGACGATCCGAAGCGAATGCTTTACTCCAAACAGGAATGGATGAAGACAAAGGCCGAGATGAACGAATTGTTCTCGGATGTTCCTGAAGCCCTTTCCAATACGGTCGATATTTGCAATCAAGTCGAGTTTTATAGCATAGACCATGCGCCGATTATGCCTAACTTTGAGATTCCTGAGGATTTCGGAACGGAAGAAGAATATCGGCAAAAATATACAGAAAAAGACTTGTTCGATGAATTTACGCAGGACGAGAATGGAAATGTCGTTTTGAGTGAAGAAGCCGCCTTAGCCAAAATCGAGAAATTAGGTGGATATGACAAGCTCTATCGTATTAAATTGGAAGCCGATTATCTGAAAAAGTTGGCTTTGGATGGGGCGAAGAAAAGATATGGAGAAGTGTTGAACGCAGAAACCAGCGAACGAATCAAGTTTGAGCTTCATATCATGAAGACGATGGGTTTTCCGGGCTACTTCCTTATTGTACAGGACTTTATTCGGGCGGCTCGTGAAGAGCTTGATGTGTCGGTAGGGCCGGGACGTGGTTCTGCGGCCGGCTCTGCGGTGGCTTATTGCTTGGGAATCACCCAAATTGATCCCATCGCATACGACTTGCTGTTTGAACGTTTCTTGAATCCAGACCGTATTTCTTTGCCGGATATTGATGTCGACTTCGATGATGATGGTCGTGGACGTGTGCTTAACTGGGTTACAGAGAAATACGGCCAGGAGAAAGTGGCTCACATTATTACATACGGCACAATGGCTACAAAGTTGGCTATCAAGGATGTGGCTCGTGTGCAGAAGCTTCCTTTGTCTGAATCCGACCGATTGTGTAAGGCCATTCCGGATAAGTTGCCCAGTGGCAAAAAGATGAATTTGGTCAATGCCATAGAAGATGTGCCGGAATTACAAGCCGCTGAAGTGTCTTCGGATCCTATTTTAAGAGATACGATTCGTTATGCGAAGATGTTGGAAGGCAATGTGCGCAATACAGGGGTGCATGCTTGTGGAACGATTATTTGCCGGGACGACATCACAGATTGGGTGCCTGTCAGTACGGCCGATGATAAGGAAACCGGCGAAAAGATGTTGGTTACTCAATATGAAGGCTCAGTCATCGAGGATACAGGTTTGATTAAGATGGACTTCTTGGGTTTGAAAACCTTGTCTATCATCAAGGAAGCCATCGCCAACATCCGGCATAGCAAGGGCATTGAACTAAATATAGATGAGATAGATATTAATGATGCGGCTACCTATGAATTGTATTGCGAAGGCCGCACCATTGGCACTTTCCAGTTTGAATCTCCAGGTATGCAGAAGTATCTTCGAGAGTTGGAGCCAAGCACTTTCGAGGACTTGATTGCCATGAATGCGCTTTATCGTCCGGGGCCGATGGATTACATTCCGGACTTTATCGACCGTAAACAAGGACGTAAGCCGATAGAGTATGACATTCCGATTATGGAAAAATACTTGAAGGACACGTATGGCATTACGGTGTATCAAGAACAGGTGATGTTGCTTTCTCGTTTGTTGGCCGATTTCACGCGAGGAGAATCAGATGCTTTGCGTAAGGCGATGGGTAAGAAGCTGAGAGACAAGCTGGATCACATGAAGCCGAAGTTTATTTCGGGTGGTCAGAAGAATGGACATGATCCCAAAACTTTGGAAAAGATTTGGGGCGACTGGGAAAAGTTTGCTTCGTATGCGTTCAATAAATCTCATGCCACCTGTTATTCGTGGGTAGCTTTCCAAACAGCCTATTTGAAAGCCAACTATCCGGCAGAGTATATGGCAGCCACCATGAGCCGAAATATCTCGAACATTACGGAAATCACCAAATTGATGGACGAAAGTAAGGCGACGGGCATCCAGACGTTAGGACCGGATGTCAATGAAAGTATGCTGAAATTCTCAGTAAACCACAAAGGGGATATTCGTTTCGGGCTTGGTGCGATAAAAGGCGTTGGAGAAAGTGCTGTGCAGAGCATCTTGGATGAACGTGAAAAGAACGGCCCTTACAAAGATATTTTCGATTTTGTTCAGCGGGTAAATTTGTCTGCTTGCAATCGAAAGAACATCGAATGTTTGGCTTTATCGGGTGCATTTGACAGTTTTGAGGGAATCAAGCGAGAAGATTTCTTTATGAAGAATGCGAAAGATGAATCGTTTACAGAAATCTTGGTCCGTTATGGCAGTAAATACCAGATGAGCAAGGCGGTGGTTACTAATTCTTTGTTTGGTGGAGATAATGTGGTGGAAGTGGCTACTCCGGAAATTATTCCTGCTCCGGCCTGGGGAGATTTAGACCGTCTGAATAAAGAACGTGAGTTGGTTGGCATCTATCTCTCGGCTCATCCGTTGGACGAATATGCGGTCATCTTGAAGAATGTATGCAATGTTTCCATGTTTGAACTGAACAACTTGACACCCTTGCAAAACATGGATTTGACAATGGGAGGAATTGTAACGGGAGTGCGTGAAGGGCAAACCAAGAAAGGGAATCCTTTTGGTATAGCTCGTGTGGAAGATTATTCGGGTTCGTTTGAATTTGCTTTCTTTGGAAATGAATGGCTTGAAAAGAAAAACTTCTTTGCGACAGGGATGTTCTTGTTCATGAAAGGAAAATGCCAACCGAAGCAATGGCGTCAGGAGGAATACGAAGTGAAGATTAACTCCATAGAATTGTTGCCGGAGGTAAAAGACAAGGCAATTGAAAAGCTGACCATCACAATTCCATTGGGAAATATCGACGAAGACCTGATCGGTGGAATTGCTTTATTGGCAGAAGAAAATCCGGGCAATGCAGAGTTGGCTTTCTTGGTGCAAGATGAAGACGGGCAATACCTTACGATGACTTCCAAGAAATGGAGAATATCAGTACATAAAAATATTGTCGCATATTTAGACAATAAACCATTTCTTTCCTATAAAATAAATTAGTATCTTTGCAAAAATGATTATTAACAATAAAAATAGATAATATGGCATTAGAAATTAAAGATAGCAATTTTGAAGAATTGCTGGCTTCAGGAAAACCGGTAGTGGTAGACTTTTGGGCAACTTGGTGTGGACCTTGCAAGAAGATTGCTCCGGATGTAGAGGCTTTGGCCGAACAGTACAAGGATCAGGTAATTATCGGTAAGTGTGATGTGGATGATAATGACGAACTGACCGGTCGTTTTGGCGTTCGTAACATTCCTACTGTACTCTTTATCAAGAACGGAGAAGTTCAAGACAAGACCGTAGGTGCTGTAACTAAGGCTCAGTTGGAAGAAAAGGTAAAGGCATTGCTTTAATTTATCAACGTTAAAAACAAACATTATGGGAATGGAAGAAGATTTTTTGTTGGATGCTGAGGATGATGCCAAAGCGGTAGAGTTTATAAAGAATTATCTGCCTCAGGATTTGAAGGACAAGTTTTCGGAAGATGATTTATATTATATCCTTGACTTGATTGCTGAATATTACACTTCCAGTGAATGTTTGGATGCAGAACCTGACGCTGAAGGTTATATCAATATTGACTTAGACGAAGTCGTAAATTACATCGTGAAAGAGGCGGGCAAAGATGGCATGGGACCTTATGCCGCTGATGATGTCTTTTTCGTTGTGCAAGGCGAGATGGAATACGGCGACTCGTTAGAAGAATAAAAAGGGCGGCAAAGTTGCCGCCTTTTTTATTTCTTGAGGGTTGTTTGTACTTCCATGAAAAAGTAACATGCAGTGGCTATCATCAGTATTCCTAAAAGGGCATAAAAGAGACGGGCGCGTCCACGTCCTACGTTTCTGACGATGAATTGCGTGTTTTGCGCGGTAAAAAACCAGTTCCAATTAAACAAAGAAGCGAGAATAGCGAGTAATCCCACTATCACAAAAATACCTTGTATGAAATAGTGCATTCCCATGTTTACATACTTTCCAGGCGAATGGTACGGGTGCTGTCTTCCAATTCTTCAATAATAACCTTTACGGTATCTCCCGGAAGCACTTCTTCGATCAGTTCCGGCCATTCGATGAAACATAAGGCACCGCAATAAAAATAGTCTTCGTATCCCATGTCGTACACTTCGTCCAATTTCTTGATGCGGTAAAAGTCGAAATGATAAATCAATTCACCGGTTTCATCGGAACGGTATTCGTTGACGATGGCAAAGGTTGGGGAATTGATAACGTCGGTTACTCCCAGTTCTTCACATACTGCTTTGATAAAGGTCGTCTTTCCGGCACCCATTTTGCCGTAAAAAGCAAAAACGGTGTTGTCTCCCATAGCCGCAATGAACTGTTTGGCGGCTTCGTGTATGTGGTCTAATGAGTTGATTCTGATTTCCATAATATGTTTATTGTTTCGTTTGAATGCAAAGATAAAGGGTTTTTCCTATTTTGCAAAGGATATAGATTAAGATAGAGAAAAAGATAATGGCTGCTCCGGAGGGAACTTGAAGCTGATAGGATATGAATAGTCCACCCATACATCCTAAATAACCTATACCGATAGCCAGCCAGATAATCTTCTTGAAGTTATAAGTAAAAATGTTGGCGGTCATTTGTGGAAGAGTAAGCAATGAAATAACCAATACGATTCCCACCATTCGGAGACAAGCCACGATAGTCAATGCTATGAACATCATTAAGGTATATTCAAAAAAGACTACGGGAATATGTTGGGAACAGGCATATTCGCGGTCGAATGCGATGTAAATAATCGGATTCAGAAAAATGGTAAAGAATAAAGCCAAGACGATAGATAAAGCTGCTAAAATGTAAATATCGCCATTAGTAATGGTTAAGATATTACCGAATAGATAGGTAGACATGTCGGGAGTAAAGCCCGGAGAAAGGAAACAAAAGATGATGCCAATAGCCATGCCGAAAGTCCAAAATACCGCAATGGCAGAGTCTTCCCGCATGTCTTTGCGCTTGCTGAGCCATTCCACCCCAAAGGCAGACAAAACCGAGAATATGGCGGCCGACAAAATCGGAGAGATGCCGGCGTAAAGTCCGATACCTATTCCACCAAATGACGCATGTGTGATACCTCCGCTGATGAAAACCAACCGACGGGTAACAATGTATGTACCGATGATTCCACAAGCGATACTGGCTAATAAGCTTCCCAACAAAGCGTGCTGGAAAAAGGTATAGTTCAGGAGATTAATAATTTCATTCATTTTAATGATTGCCTCTTCGTTCACCGATAATCAGAAAAAGTTCGTCCTTCAGCTCATCCGGAAGTTCAATACCTCGTAATTGAAGACTTCGACACCAGCCGGCTACCTCGTCGTCTTTGCAGGTGAACATGACTTCCCGAAATTCTTCTACTTCTTCGTCGATGTAACTATCGGAAGGACGGCCTCGAAAACGGTCTAATTCTTCATCGTCATAATATTCAATGCCTTTGCTGACGGCAGCCAACAAACTATCTCGTTCGCAGGTTTCATGTTGTCCGCAACATTCAGCATCTACCGATACTACTTCGGGAACCTTTTCAAGTTCTCCTTTTTCTATCTTCTTGTTAATCCGATGATAATAGATTTTCCCTATTATCATAGCGGCAAGCGTCAATACAATTAAACCAACAACTAATATCCACATAATGTTTATGCCTCCTTTATCATAAAACCGGCAGTTTGCAAGTTTTCCCAATAGCGTGGGTAGGACTTGCTGACTACATGGGGATTGTTCATATATATATCGCCTAAGGCCAGACAAGCCGGAGCAAAGGCCATTGCCATGCGGTGGTCTTCGTAGGTGTCGATGGCTTCATCGCTTCTTTCGCAACGTTCGCCGTTCCAGAAAAGGATGGAATCTTCGGCTTCTTGCAGGACATATCCTAATTTCTTCATTTCCTTGATTAAGGCGGCGATGCGGTCGGTCTCCTTGATTTTCAGGCTTTGGAGGCCGGTAAAACGGAACGGTACTCCAAGCAAGGCACAAGTTACCACAAAGGTTTGTGCCAGGTCGGGTTGATTGACGAAATCGTACTCCAAGCGGTCTACGATGTTCGTACTCTTAGTCAAGAGGACTTGATTGTCTTGATAAAGTGTGTTCACTCCCAACTGCTGGAATAGTCCGGCCACCTGACTGTCTCCTTGATAGCTGTTCTTGAGTAGGCCGGGCAAGGTAACGGTAGCTTGCGAAGAAAGGGCTACAATCTGATACCAGTAAGAGGCTGCACTCCAATCACTCTCTATATAATAAGGTATAGACTGATAAGGTTGTGGCATGACTTTCAGTTCGTGGTCATTCACCCAGTCCGCTTTGGCTCCAAAATCTCTCATCAACTGCAAGGTGAGGTTGATGTAGGGGCGTGAGATAATGCTTCCGGTCAAGCAAATCGTCAATCCATGCTCTAAGGTCGGGGCAATCATTAATAGAGCAGAGATGTACTGCGAACTGATATTTCCGGGAAGACTGATATGGGTTTGACTTAGTTTGGCTCCGGTAATGTGGAGTGGGGGATAACCTTCGTTGGAAACATAGCGGATGTTGGCTCCGAGTTCACGCAAAGCATCGACCAACACTTGGATAGGGCGTTGCTGCATACGTTGCGTTCCGGTAATGATGCGGCTACCGGTGGTTACAGAAAGATAGGCTGTAAGAAAACGCATGGCTGTTCCTGCGGCCAAAATGTCAATCGTATCATGAGGTTGACCGTTTAGCGCACGAATCATCACTTGGGTATCATCACATTCGGAAAGGTTCTCCGGCTGATGGATACCTTTGCCTAAGGCATTGATAATTAAAGCACGATTACTGATACTCTTGGATGAGGGTAGCTGAATCGTGGTATCAATGGGATGTATGGGAGCCGTTATTTTAATTCTTGTCATTGCTTTTATGAAATAGGTGTGCAAAAATAAGATATTTGTAGAAGTTGAGCAAATGAAATCTCATTTATCCCCAATCTTCCTGTTCTTTAAAGTCTATCTCTAACTGCACCCATTGGTTGGATATATCCTTTTCTTCTTTGGGATTGGAGACAGTCAGCCCTATCAGGCGTATGGGGCGTATGGTATAGTCTACTTCTTTTAAAAGTTGTTTGGCCAATGGCAGAATCTGTCCGAGGCTATGCAACTTCTCTGATTGAGTAATGCTTCGGGTAATTTGCGTGAAGTCGTAGAACTTGATTTTGAGAGTCAAGGTATTTCCGGCGAATTGGTGTTTTTCTAATCGTTCTACCAGTTCGGTTACTACGTGGTAAAGCTCGATGATGACAGAAGACTGGGCGGTTATATCCTTTTCTAAGGTGTGTTCACAGCCTACCGATTTGCGGATACGGGTAGCCTCTACCGGTCGTAGGTCGATTCCTTTGGAACAATAATAGTACAATTCGCCGGCTTTGCCGAACAAGTCTTTTAGTTGTTCGAGGGAATATTGTTGCAAGTCGTATCCTTTGTGGATGCCGATGGAGTGCATCTTTTTGGCTGTAACAGGGCCTACTCCCCAAAAGCTTTCAATGGGAAGGGAAGCAATGAAACTTAATGCCTGATTGGGATGAATGGTGCATAAGCCGTCCGGCTTTCGATAGTCGGAAGCTATCTTGGCCAAGAATTTGTTGTATGAGATTCCGGCCGAGGCAATCAACCCCAATTCTTCCTTGATTCGGCGCTTGATGTCTTTGGCGATGTCTACCGCTAAAGGGATGTCAAACTTATTATTTGTTACATCTAAGAAAGCCTCGTCCAATGAAATAGGTTCAATAATGTCTGTGTACAAATGGAAAATCTCGTGTATCTGTTGGGAAACAGCTTGATATACCGCCATTCGTCCGGGAACAAATATCAGTTGGGGACATAACTGTTTCGCTTTCAAAGAAGACATGGCCGACCGCACACCGAATTTGCGGGCTTCATAGCTGGCGGCGGCCACCACTCCCCGCTGTTCGGCATGGCCTACGGCTATGGGTTTCCCTCGCAACTCGGGATTATCCCGTTGCTCAATAGAAGCATAGAAAGCATCCATGTCGATGTGTATGATTTTCCGGAGTGTCATGCCTGCAAAGATACATTTATTTGGAAGATGATGTGCCTGTTCGGGCTACTTCATTCCAAAAATCTGCGTTAAAAAAGCAGGTTGGCTGAACCGAAGGCGGGTAATCTTGTTATTATCTACAAAACGTATTAACATTAACTAAAATGAGATTGAGTATGAAAAAAACAATTCTTTTGTCAGTGTTTGCTTTAGGGGCATTGACAATAAACGCGCAAACATCAGCTGTACTACGAGGTGGAGACTTTTGGGATAACTGGTACGTAGGAGGCAGAGCCGGTGCTACGATGAATATGAGTGGAGGTGGCTTCTTTAAGAGTGCCCGACCGGGATTTGGCTTGAGTGTAGGTAAGCAGTGGACACCGATTTTTGCAACGGAAATTCAGGGCTTGGGCTACATGAATACAAGCAACAGCCGAACGGTGTTTGACCAGTCGGATGTCAGCCTCTTGGGTACAATGAATCTGACGAACCTGTTTGCCGGTTATGAGGGAATCCCGCGTCTCTTTGAAATTGAAGCGATGACCGGTATCGGTTGGCTGCATCATTACATGAATGGAGAAGGCGACTCGAACGACTTGTCTTCCCGAGTAGGTTTGAACTTCAACTTTAATTTGGGAGAAAGTAAGGCTTGGACATTCAGCCTTCGTCCGGCGGTAGCCTTTAACCTAACCGGAAACTTCCCGGAAAAGAAGTTGAATTTCGACAAACAAAATGCCCGCTTCGAGATGTTGTTAGGTCTGACTTATCATTTCTCCGGTGGTAACGGCGAGCATTATTTCACAATGGTTCCGGTAACCGATCCGTTGGCTGTCGCTGCAATGAACGAAGAAATTAATGTACTTCGCGAGGCTATGGCTGCGAAGGATGTAGAGCTGGTTGGCTTGGCAGACGAGTTGTTGTTGGTTCAGAATCAGTTGAATGAATGTCGTTCAAAGGCGGCCGTCGCTTCCGGCGATACCTTGAACCTCGTAGAGTCTGTGGTTGCTTTCCGCTTCAATCAATCGGACATCGAAACCTCACAAATGCCTTCGATTGAACGGGTGGCCGGTTACTTGAATGAAAATCCGGATGTGAGCATTACCATTAACGGTTATGCCTCTCCGGAAGGAACAGAAGAATACAACTTGAAACTGTCTCAGCGTCGTGCCGATGCGGTGAAGGATGTGCTGGTCAACAAATACGGCATTAGTGCTTCCCGAATTGTAGCTATCGGTCATGGAGTCGGCGATATATTCTCCGAACCGGCCTGGAACCGCGTAGGGATTTGTACCATTGACGAAGTAAAATAATATTCAACTTCTGCCATCTATAAATGTCATGCTCCCCGATTATTGGAATGAATAATGGGGAGCATTTTGTTTTATCGGCTCAAAGATTAGCACTAATTTTCAATAAATCGGCTCAAATTGAACCGATTTATCTATTATTCCTCATGGAATTGAGCCGATTCTACTATTCATCATTGTTTTCCATTAATATATTTCAAACACTACAACCTGTTTTCAGACGTGTCATTGTAGTTCTATCGTTTTACGGATGCAGTCTCGATGTCCGATGCTTGCAGTTTTGATGCTTTGTGAGACTGCAAGCGTGAGCCGATGGAGCCGCAAGCGTATTCAATAGAACTTAATTAGCCTTTTGCGATTTTGTTAATTCTCTTGCAATCCTGCAATTAATTATTCAAATAGTTGAGTATCAGATGATTCTAATGGCAGGAGATGTGTAAGCTCCTGCCATTCTTTACATGAATGTCTCTGCTAATTCCGATTAGAAAGTGATAATGCTTGCAGGAGTGGCAATAAATATAAAATTTCGTGCAATTGAATCTTTTTAATTATCAGCGATTTGGAAGCTCTTTTGCACGAGTGAAAGGAGTTTCTCACAATTAATTTTTATAGCTTTTCAGCTTCCTGGAACAGCTTTTCATCTTTCAAAAAAACTCTTTGGCGAAAAGGTTAACGTACCAAAGAACGTTGACTTATTCGTCAAAGAGTTTTATTCTACATTGTAATAGACTTTGTCTTTATATACATATATCATGCTTCACGAACCCTTCACCCCCTTCACCTTGCCTGATATAGCAAGTGATTTACCCCTCATTCCATCGGGGCGGTGAAGGGGGTGAAGGGTTTGGAGAGGGTATTGTATGTATAGAGAAGGAAGCTAAATACCTCTTTGACGTACTTGAAGTTTTGTATAGACGCATTTTCCGATGCCTTTTGATGTATTTATGGCTTTGTCAAGAGCTTTTCAAAAAAGCTCTTCATCTTTTACATAATGCGTCAAAGGAAAATAAAAATCTTCTTTGAAGGAAAAGTGTTAACGACAAAGAGTTTTTGTTCGTTCTCCAAAGAGAATTGCTTCTTCTTTCAGCTTTGATGTATGGTTGGGTAAGTATCGCACAAAATTCATTCTTAGAGGACACCTAACTGAATAGATGTCCTTTCTACTATAATTCTGATAATGTTATTTCTTGGGGTAGTGGTATCTCATTGAAAACACATAAACAGTAATGATATTCTCATTTACAGAATATATTAAGCGATGTTCCGAGTTTATTCTTCTTGACCATTTTCCTGCTAAATTATATTTTAGCGGTTCTGGTTTTCCGATTCCCGTATATGGATGTTCCACTATATCTTTCAATAAAGCAGTAATCCTGTTCATTATGGCTTTGTTTCCCGATTTCTTCCAATAATCTCGGTCTTTTTGAGCCTGTTCCAACAAGATTATTTCCATAGGTCGTCAATCTCAACTTTTACTCCTCTACCATTTTTAATATCTTCATCACCCTTACGAATAGCTTCTATTGTTTCGGGAGAAGACATGATATATTCTGTTTCTTTCAAAGAATTGTATTCTTCCAAAGAAATCAATACCACACCCGTATCATTGCCACGATTAATGATAATGGTATCGCAATCATCAATTACGGCATCCATATAACCTTTTAAGTTGGCTCTGAAATCTGTGTAATTTGCTGTTCTCATATTACTTCCCTTTTAATCTATTGCAAATATATGTACTTATCTGCGTACTTCCAAATGTTATTAGTTAAAAAAGGACACCTATTCAGTTAGGTGTCCTTTGTTTGTCAATAAAAAACAAAAAGCATCAACAATCATCAGATTATCAATGCTTTCTCTTTCGGTCGGGATGACTGGATTCGAACCAGCGACCTCGCGCCCCCCAGACGTGTACTCTAACCGGACTGAGCTACATCCCGATTTGCGGATGCAAAAGTAGTGCTTATTTTTGAAAAACCAAAAGTTTTTACTCCTTTTCTTAGCATCCCATTGATTCCCGATAGAAATCGAGCATATCCATGATTTCTTCTTTGGTTGCGGCTTGGTTGATACGAATGTCGCCAACTTCACCCATCAAAGTGAAATTAATGATACCGGCATTGTTCTTTTTGTCATGTGTCATGAACTCATACAAACGGTCGTATTGTTTGCAGTCGAATACGAAACAGCCATAATGTTCTTTGATAAACTGCAATGTCTGGCGGAGCTTGTCTTTAGGGAAGCCCACCTTAAGATGAGAGAAATACAGCTCGCAAACAATTCCCCAGGCAACTGCGTATCCATGCAACACCGGACGATTCATTTCCAATGCCAGACTTTCAAAAGCATGACCTACTGTGTGTCCTAAGTTCAACGCTTTGCGGATACCTTTTTCAAACGGATCTTGTTCTACAATGTTTTCCTTGATTTGGACGGACTTAGCTACCAATGCTTGCAAGGCTTTGTAGTCTATTTCATTCATGTCGAACTTCAACAGCTCTGCCCAATGTTCGGTGGTGCTAATTAAACCATGTTTCAACATTTCAGCATATCCGGAAAGAATGTTGTTCTTATCCAATGACTTTAGGAACTCGGTGTCAATCAACACACTTTCTGCCGGAGAGAACACGCCAATCTCATTCTTCAATCCATTGAAGTTGATTCCGGTCTTTCCACCTACCGAAGCATCTACCATTGCTAAAAGGGTAGTGGGGATATTGATGTATTTGATGCCACGCTTGAATGTGGAAGCCGCAAAGCCTCCTAAGTCCGTTACCATGCCTCCACCCAAGTTGACCATGAGAGAATGGCGGGTAGCTCCGTTGTTCCCTAATTCCGTCCAAACATGTACCAGCGTTTCTACATTCTTGTGTATGTCTCCTGCGCCAATACATATTGTAATGGCTTCCTTCATACAGGTAAAGTGTTCGATGAGGGGTAGGCAGAGTTGTCGGGTACATTCATCTACCAGTACAAAAAGTTTATCGTGAGGGCATCGGTCGATGGCCTGAGCTAAATTCTCATTTAAGTTATGACAAATAATGATTTCTTGCTTATTCATAATGTTTCAAAGGATATTTGGTTGCAAATTTAGGGAAAAATGTAAAACAGCATCATTCTGTTTGCGAATAATTAATTAATTTTGTCGGCTAAAATACGGGATTAGTCGATTTGTGAAAATATTCCCTCTGCTTCTTTTAAACTTTTTAGTAGCTTTGAGGTCTAAAAGGCATTGTGAAAAATAGGTAAAATTATAAATAAGAATGAAAAGAATTGTGTCTTTAATGTTGCTGATGTGTCTTTGCACAGCAATTTCTTTTGCGCAAAACAAGCGTGTGTCAGTAGCCGGAACGGTATTAGACAAAGGAGACAATAGCCCGGTAGTACAAGCTACTGTGCAGTTGCTTTCATTGCCCGATAGTACGATGGCGGTAGGAGATGTAACTAATGTGAACGGTTATTTCAAAGTGTCGGCTCGTCCGGGTAAATATGTACTGAAGGTTTCTTTTGTGGGTTATCTTTCGTACATGAAGCAGTTGCAGCTGACTGCCTCCAAGTCGGAAACATACATGGGTAAGATATTGTTGGAATCGGATGCTATCATGTTGAAGGAAGCGGTGGTAGTTGCTGAAGCTCCGCAAGTAACGGTTACAGGAGATACATTGGGATACAATGCTTCGGCTTATCGTACTTCGGAAGGTGCCGCATTGGAAGAATTGGTAAAGAAGATTCCAGGTGCAGAAGTCGACGATGACGGTAACGTAACCTTGAATGGTAAGTCTATTTCCAAACTTTTGGTAGATGGAAAGGAGTTCTTTGGCGGTGATGTGAAGACCGGTTTACAGAACTTGCCTGCCGATATGGTTGAAAAGATTAATGCTTACGACAGACAGTCGGATAATGCCCGTATTACCGGTATTGACGATGGCGAAGAAGAAGCTGTACTTGATATTAGGGTAAAGAAAGGGATGAATCAAGGATGGATGGGGAACTTGGATGCTGGAGCCGGTACAGAAGACCGATATTCTGTCAGTGCCAACGTAAACCGCTTTAAGAGTGAAGGAGACAAGAGTAGTCAGTTCTCTTTGATTGGTCGAATCAATAACGTAAACGACCGCCGCTTTGGTGGTGGAGGTGGCCCTCGTTGGAGACAAAACAATGGTTTGACTACTTCCAAAGAAGTGGGTGTAAACTATGCAATGGAGACAAAGAAAGTGGAATTTGGTACCAGTGTACGTTATAATTATAGAGATAATGATGCTCAGAGTGTAGGTCAGGTAGAAAACTTCTTGCCAAGCGGTAACAGTTCTTTCTCCAATTCTAACTCGGCCAGCCGTAATAAGAACCAGAACTTGAATGCTTATATGCGCTTGGAATGGCGGCCGAATGATTTGACTACGTTCTTTATGCGTGGTGGCTTCTCATGGGGAGATACTGATAGTCGTTCTAAATCATTGTCGGCTACCTTTAATTCAGATCCGTATGCAATCGTTACTGATCCGAACAAATACTTGGATTTTAATCAGGAAACAGACGAGTCGGATAAAAGTGAAATTGCTAAATTAGATGAGATTCGTGTGAACGCTTCGAACAGTAGTTCTTTGTCAGAAGGTAATTCATTGTCGGCCAATGCCAATATGCAGTTGACACGCAGATTGAATGATAGAGGACGAAATGTAACCTTGCGTTTGATTGGTAGCTACGGTGATAGTGAAAGCGACCGCTATTCCAACAATTTAATCAGATACTACGGAGACGGAATACCTACTTATGACGAAGAAGCCATCCGTCGTTACATTACTACTCCGACGAATAATTACAATCTTGGTACAGAAGTAAGTTATAGTGAACCGTTGGCTGATAAAGTGTATTTGCAATTCAGCTACAAGTTCCAGTATGGATATAGCGAAAGTGATAACTCCACTTATGACTTGACTAATACTACCGATACAGAGTGGTTGTCTAAAGTAGCAAGTGGTATGTTGGGTATTCTTCCTAATGACTTCTCTAACTCATGGTTGGATGCTACCCAAAGTAAGTATGCCGAGTACAAGAACTACAATCACGATGCTCGTGTAACATTCCGCGTAAATCGTGAAACATGGCGTTTGTCTGCTGGTTTGGCTTTCAGACCACAAACCACTAAGTTGTCTTACAAGAAGGACGAACACAATATTGATACTACCCGTAATGTGTTTAACTTCTCTCCGGAAATTGATTTCCGTTACCAACCGCAAAAGCAGACCCAGTTACGTTTCTCTTATCGTGGACGCAGTAGCTCTCCAAGCATGGAAAACTTGTTGCCTATTACCGATGACTCCAATCCGTTGAATATTGTAACCGGTAATCCGGGTTTGAAACCTTCATTCTCTCACAATGTAGAATTGCGTTTCAATACTTACAACATGGATGCACAGCGTGGTATTTTCTCTCACGTAAGAGCAACGGCTACCCAGAATGCTATCAGCTATATTCGTAAATACAACGAATCAACCGGTGGTTGGATGACTATGCCTGAAAATATCAATGGTAACTGGAATGTGTTTGGTATGTTTGGTATGAATACGGCTTTGAAGAGTAACAAGAAATTTACGATTGGAACCTTTACAAGCGGTAGCTATAGTAATAATGTAGGTTATGTAACAACCGGCGAAATGACCGATGCACAAAAGAATACTACTACTAATTTGTCATTTGGTGAACGTTTGGATGCCAGATACCGTAACGATTGGGTGGAATTGGGCTTGAACGGTACATTTAATTATACTTTTGAAAAGGATAAGTTGAATCCGGAAAACAATCAGGAACCTTACACTTTCTCCTACGGAGGTAATATCCAGATTTATGCTCCCTGGGGTACAACCATTTCTACCAACATGACCAATCAGGCTCGTCGTGGTTATTCAGATTCCAACATGAATAAGAACGAATTGATTTGGAATGCTCAGATTGCTCAAAGCTTCTTGAAAGGTTCGTTGACATTGAGCTTGGAATGGAATGATATATTGAAGGAACAAAGCAATATCAGTCGTTCGTTGACCTCAAGCGGCCGTTCGGTATATACTTATAATGGTGTAAACAGCTACGGTATGTTGCGTGTCATCTATCGTCTGAACATTTTCGGAAGTAAAGAAGCTCGTGAAAAGATGATGAACCGAGGCGGCTTCGGAGGTCCGGGTATGGGCGGTCCAGGAATGGGTGGTCCGGGAAGACGTCCTTTCTAAATCCAAAAGAAATAATCAAAATCCCAACTTATCTTGTTATAGGTTGGGATTTTTTTTATATGTTTGTTCATGAAATAGAATAATGCTTATGGCTTTATGGGGATTAATAGATGGGCTTTTTTCTACGGTAGTCAGTATATTGCTGCTGCTGACCGTAGTCCTGACGATTGTGGTGGTCGTTTTAGACAATCGTAATCCTGTGAAGACCTTAGCTTGGGTGCTTGTTCTTACTTTTTTGCCGGTGGTGGGATTGGTATTCTATTATTTCTTCGGTCGCGATGTTCGAAAAGAGAAACTAATCAGTAAAAAGGGATATTTTCGATTGGTAAAGTATCCATTGGCAGAGTATTATCAACAAAAGTCTTTTGCATGTCCTGAAGGGCAACATCAGTTAATGCGTTTTTTTCGCAATGTAAATGGAGCTTTACCTTTTGAGGGGAATGAGATTCAAATTTATGGAACCGGTGCTGAAATGTTACAAGCATTACTGAAAGCCATAGCCAATGCAACCCATCATATTCATTTGCAGTCCTATATTATCGAAGATGATGCCGTAGGAAAGATAGTACGAGATGCTTTGATAGAGAGGGCAAGTAAAGGGGTAGAAGTGCGTTTATTGTACGATGATGTGGGTTGTTGGAAAGTCAAACATGAGTTCTTTGATGAAATGCGTGGAGCTGGGATTGAAACGCGGGCTTTCTTGAAAGTTCGTTTTCCTCGTTTTACCAGTAAGGTTAATTACCGTAATCATCGTAAGATTATTGTTATTGATGGACGAGTAGGCTTTGTGGGGGGCATGAATATCGCTTTGCGTTATCTGAAAGGTGTATCTTGGGGAGTTTGGAAGGACAGACACATGCGAATAGAAGGACATGCAGTTTATGGATTGCAAACCGCTTTCTTGGCTGACTGGTATGCCGCAGATCATTCCTTGATAACTTCTTCTGTGTATTTCCCGGAGATGAACATGAAAGGAGATGCGTTGGTACAAATCGTAACTTCTAATCCGATTGGTGGAGTAGGGGGAATAATGCAGGGAGTGTTGTTGGCTATCACCGCATCTCGTAAGTATTTCTATGTGCAGACTCCTTATTTATTACCAACGGAACCCATATTGGTTGCATTGAAGACGGCAGCTTTAGCCGGAGTGGATGTGCGAGTGATGATTCCGGAACGTGCAGATTCCTCCATCACGCATTGGGCTTCCTTATCCTATGTGGATGAATTGCTGGAAGCAGGTGTTAAAATCTATCGTTACAAGAAAGGATTCCTGCATGCCAAATTGATGGTTTCTGATGATATACTGTCTACGTTAGGTTCAACCAACATGGACTTTCGTAGCTTTGAGCATAATTTTGAAGTCAATGCCTTTATGTATGATCGTAACTCGGCTTTGCAACTCAAAGATGCTTTTTGTTCCGACCAGAAGGACGCGGAACTCTTATCGTTGAAAGAATGGAGAACACGTCCCTGGTATCAGAAAGTGATGGAGTCGGTCATTCGTTTGTTTGCGCCTTTGCTCTAAAGAAAGAGAAGTTGACGCTTCCATATACTCGATGTTCGATGAAATGTGGATGTTGCTCAAAATTATAGTCTTTTCCATGTTCCAAGACTAATAAACCATCCTCCTTTAAAAGTCCTTTCTCGAAAATTCGGTCTGGAATACTCTCCAATTCTTTCAGGGCGTAGGGAGGATCAGCGAATATGAAGTCGAATTGCTCACTGCACTTTTCAATATATCTGAATACATCTGCTCGCATGGGGAAACATTTGTCGGTTTTTACTTCCCGCATGATTTGAGAGATAAAAGCCAAATGCTGAGAGTCTTTCTCGATGGAAATTACTCTATCACAACCTCTTGATACTAATTCGATGCTAATGCTACCGGTTCCGGCAAACAAATCGAGGGCTGTAACACCTTCTTCAAAATCAATGTAGTTGTTTGTCAGAACGTTGAATAAGTTCTCTTTCGCAAAATCAGTTGTAGGGCGTGCCTTAAAAGAATGTGGCACATCAAATCTGCGTCTCTTGTATATACCGCTAATTACTCGCATGTTAATAATGATTGTATGTCAAATGGGATATTCTTGGTTGGAATCACAATTACCTTTCGTAAGAACTTGCGAAGTTCTTTTAAAAGTTCGTCTTTCTTCTCTATATTACCTACTAAATGAAGTTGGTCTTTTTCTTGGTTTAACCCTTGTTGTTGCCAAATGTAAAGCAAATAGTAAACTTTATCAGCTGTTTGTTTGCAGTTGAAGGAATTGCAAAGCTGTAGTTTTCCCTTTTCAAAAACGAATGTTTCCACTAAGCTTTTGCGGAAATGCGCATAAAGTTTCCGGCAGTTGCCTTCCTTGCTCTTAAGCGTAAAATATTCCAATAAAGGGCTGATGCATGCAAAAATACGTGCAGTAGGAAAATGTTCGTTTAAAAGTTGGAGAACGTGTTTGTCTATTCCAAAGAGTAATGCGACATTGCTTTTCCCTAAAACATTACATAGGATAGTCTCATTTTCCTTTGGAGCATGTGTGTAGTGGAAAATGTCTTCTTGGTGTTCGTCCTCAAATAAGTCAAAAGGAACAAATGTAAATCGGGGAGTGTCTATCAGAATGTTTGTTCTTTTGTACGGGTATTTGAGTGCTTCTGTTGAACTGAGCCACTCTTTCAGGTTGGCCGTCATGGAATAGGCTGTATTCACCTGATAAGGAACAAACGAAAAATCGTTCTCTATCTGAGGGCGATAAATAGAAAAAGAAAATCCATCCGCGCTAAGGCGGATGGATAATGTGTATTGTTCCGATTTAGAGAAATCGATACTATTCATTTTATTCCCAGTTACCTGCGTTGTTGTTTGGTTGTTCGATATCACCAACTCTCAAACCACAGTACTTACCCAACTTGCTCTGAACGTCCTTCAAGTTAATCAACTGTTGCTTATCCAAGTCGCCAATGTAAGTGTCATACGGAGTTTGAGCTTGGAACAAGTTCAATGGAGCACCAGACTTAGTAGTGTCTTGGCGGCTTGCCATTTCAAACTGTGCACCGTTACCAAATGGTACATATCTCAAAGAGTCAGCATTGAAACCCTTTGGATAGATAGTATCCAATACAGAAACCCACATGGTATCACGCTTAAAGTTCATCAAACCTTCTTTTTCTACTTCTTTCCAGTTACCGGTCTTCTTAGCCTTGTTGATAAGAGCCATAGCCTTCTTTTCTGTCATACCTTTTTCCAACTGTTCGTCAGACAACGCACCTTCTTTCTTTACGAACGGAAGTTTTGCAGTTTTTACGAAGTCAATCAATGTGTCGAAGCTGGCAGTATATACACCCTGATGAGTGTTACGATATTCTACCTGAGCTTTGCGGATGTCAATCAGACGTGCAATCACTTCTTTTTCTCTTGCTTTCTTAGTGTTGTCGAAGTCAATCGGTCCCATGATACTTCCGTAACAAACGTACACTAAAGCTACAGCACAAACGGCCAAAACGATATTAATAACTGTTTTCATGATAAATATGTGTATTTTTTAGTTTATATTCGCAAGGCAAAAATAAAAATAATAAATTTAATAACATACAGTTCTTAGAACTTTTTATCATTAAATTATGATTAATACTTATTTAGGACAGCAAATTAAGACAAATTTTCCCTATAAACCAACTTTAGAGCAAGAAAATGTATTGAAAATTTTAGCAAACTTCCTCTTTTCGCGAAAATCGGATACTATTTTCTTGTTGAAAGGGTATGCCGGTACGGGAAAGACTTCTTTGATAGGGGCTTTGGTAAAGACTTTTGACCAGTTGGAACAAAAGTGTGTGTTGATGGCTCCCACCGGAAGAGCCGCTAAAGTTTTTTCACATTATGCCAATCATGCGGCTTATACGATTCACAAGAAAATCTATCGTCAGCGGAGTTTCTCGAATGAGCAAGATAATTTTTCATTGAATGATAATTTACATCAACATACTTTGTTTATTGTGGATGAAGCTTCGATGATTGCAAATGATGGCTTGGCTGGAGCAATGTTTGGAACAGGACGTTTGTTGGATGACCTTATTGAATATGTTTATTCCGGACGAGGATGTCGCTTGCTGCTTATCGGAGATGTGGCTCAGTTACCTCCTGTTGGAGAGGAAGTTAGTCCGGCTTTGTTCCCGGATGCGTTGAGAGGCTATGGCTTGGAAGTGTACGAGGCTTCACTGGCAGAAGTGGTGCGTCAGTTGCATGAGTCGGGAATTCTTTGGAATGCAACCGAGATACGGAGATATATTGCTGAAGAAGACTACTTCTCGTTACCTGCCATTAGATTGGAAGGGTTCTCGGATATTGAGGTTGTTAATGGCAACGAACTGATTGATGTTCTTACGGAGAATTATGAGAAGGTGGGTATGGATGATACGATTGTGGTGTGTCGTTCCAATAAAAGAGCCAATATTTACAATAAAGGTATTAGAAACATGATTTTGTACCGAGAGGATGAATTGACTTCCGGGGATTTGTTAATGGTAGCTAAGAATAATTATTTTTGGACGGAACAGTGCAAGGAAATTGATTTCATCGCAAATGGTGATATTGCGGTTGTTCGTCGGGTTCGGCGCGAACGGGAAATGTATGGATTTCGCTTTGCTGATGTTCTTCTTTCTTTTCCTGATTACGATGATATGGAATTAGAAGTAAAGGTATTGCTTGATACACTTCATACGGATACGCCTGCTCTGCCGAAAGAGATGAATGACAAATTGTTTTATTCGGTGTTGGAAGATTATGCGGATATTCCTACTAAACGTGAACGAATGAAGAAAATGAAGGCTGATCCTTATTACAATGCTTTACAAGTGAAGTATGCATACGCTGTAACTTGCCATAAAGCGCAGGGTGGACAGTGGAAACGTGTTTTTCTTGACCAGGGATACATGACGGAAGACATGCTTTCACCGGATTATTTTCGTTGGTTATATACCGCTTTTACACGTGCCACAGAAAAATTGTACTTGGTTAATTGGCCAAAGGAACAATTGGAATAAAAAAGTGAGTGCTATCAAGCACCCACTTTTTTCTATTATAAACCAGCTAATTCAATAACTTTATCAACAGCAGAGAGCAATCCGTCCGGATTCTTACCGCCGGCAGTTGCAAAGTGAGGAGCACCACCGCCACCACCTTGAATTAATTTGGCAGCTTCTTTCACTAACATGCCTGCTTTCAAACCGTTCTTTACAAGGTCTTCGCTTAACATGACAGTCAGCATAGGCTTTCCGGCATCTACGCTACCGATGACTACCAACAAACTACCACTTACTTCTCCCTTCAGTTGGAAAGCAATGTCTTTGGCTACATCGGCTGTGATAGGAGCCACAGTCTTGATAACCTTAACTCCATTGATTTCTTTAGCTTTGGCTATCAAGTCATTCTTTAGAGAAGCAGCCTTTTCCTTCATGAATTCTTCGACTTGTTTCTTCAATCCGGCATTTTCCTCGATAGACTTGCGGATAGCTACTCTCAAATCAGGTACATTGTTGAATAATGCTTTTAAGTCGGTCATCGTGTCTTGGAACTTGTCAATCAACTGTTCCACTTTTTCACCTGTAATGGCTTCAATACGACGAACGCCTGCTGCTACTGAGCTTTCGCTTAGAATACGAACCATACCAATCTTACCGGTAGCAGATACGTGTGTACCACCACAGAATTCGATGGAGTTACCAAACTGGATGACACGTACTTCTTCACCGTATTTTTCGCCGAACAATGCAATTGCACCAAGTTCTTTTGCCTTTTCGATAGGTAAGTTGCGGTATTCTTGCAAAGGTACGTTCTCACGAATCTTTGCATTTACCAAATGTTCCACTTCACGAAGTTGTTCGTCTGTAACCTTTTGGAAATGTGAGAAGTCAAAACGGAGTGAATCCGGAGTAACCAAAGAACCCTTCTGCTCTACGTGAGTACCGAGTACCTGGCGAAGAGCTTCGTCCAGCAAGTGCGTACAAGAGTGGTTGGCCGCACAAGCCGCACGTTTGTCTGTATCCACACAAGCCATCATCGGAGCTTCCGGATGTTCAGGGAGCTTTTTGGCGATATGAATCGGGAGATTGTTTTCTTTCTTGGTGTCAATGATTTCAATGGTTTCAAATTCACTGCAAAGTACACCGGTATCGCCTACCTGACCACCACTTTCAGCATAGAACGGAGTATCACTCAATACAATCTGATAAAGAGTCTGATTCTTCTGTTTTACTTGACGGTAGCGAAGGATGGAAGTTTCATATTCAGTATAGTCGTAACCCACAAAGTTGGTTTCGCCTTCATTCAATACAATCCAGTCTCCGGTTTCTACGGCTGCCGCATTGCGGGCGCGTTCTTTCTGCTTCTGCATTTCAGCCTTGAATTCTTCTTCGTTTACGGTCATACCGTTTTCGCGGAGAATCAACTCGGTCAAGTCAAGCGGGAAACCGAAAGTATCGTAAAGTGTAAAGCCGTCTACACCACTAATTTCTTTCTTGCCGGCGGCCTTTGCTTCGGCCATTGTCTTTTCAAGAAGACGGATACCGGTTTCAAGGGTACGAAGGAAAGAGTCTTCTTCTTCTTTGATAACCTTTTCAATCAAAGTTTGTTGTGCTTTCAATTCCGGGTAAGCTTCACCCATGTTGTCGAGAAGTACAGGCAACAACTTATACATGAAGGCTTGCTTTTGTCCGAGGAAAGTATATCCGTAACGAACGGCACGACGCAGAATACGACGGATTACATAACCGGCTTTGGCATTGCTTGGTAACTGACCGTCAGTGATAGAGAATGCGATGGTACGGATATGGTCAGCAATTACACGCATGGCTACATCTTGCTGTGCATCTTTGCCATATTCGGTTCCTGCCATTGTAGCAATGGCTTTAATCATTGGTTGGAATACATCGGTGTCGTAGTTTGATGTCTTACCCTGCATAGCCATACACAAACGTTCGAAGCCCATACCGGTGTCGATTACCTTTGCCGGCAAGCCTTCTAAGGAACCATCAGCCTTGCGGTTGAACTGCATAAATACAAGGTTCCAGATTTCAATCACTTGCGGATGGTCATGGTTTACCAAATCACGACCGCTGACTTTTGCACGTTCTTCAGCCGGACGAAGGTCGATATGGATTTCCGAACAAGGACCGCAAGGACCTGTATCACCCATTTCCCAGAAATTATCGTGCTTATTACCGTTGATGATATGGTCTTTCGGTAAATACTTTTCCCAATAACCGGCGGCTTCATTGTCGCGGTCAAGTCCGTCTTCTGCACTTCCTTCAAATACGGTAGCATACAGATTTTCCGGATTCAACTTCAAAACATCTACCAAATATTCCCATGCCCAACTGATGGCTTCTTCTTTGAAGTAATCGCCAAATGACCAGTTACCTAACATTTCAAACATGGTGTGGTGGTAGGTGTCATGGCCTACTTCTTCCAAGTCATTGTGCTTACCGCTTACACGCAAGCACTTTTGTGAATCTGCCACTCTCTTATATTTCGCCGGAGCATTGCCCAAAATAATATCTTTGAACTGGTTCATACCTGCATTGGTAAACATCAATGTAGGGTCATCCTTCACGACCATTGGAGCAGAAGGAACAATTTGGTGTCCTTTGGATTCAAAAAAGCTTTTAAAAGAATCTCTAATTTCTTTAGCTGTCATCATCTTATATGTTCTTCTATATTAATATTCTTGAAAATGATTTGCAAAGATAATTGGTTTTATTATTTTTGCCGCTAAGATTGGCACAAAAACTTGATGTCTTGTGCCTTAAAAACATGAAAAAAGGAATCTGATGCGTAAAGTCTACTATATATATAACCCTAAAACCCGTACATACGACCGAATTTATCCGACGGTTCGCCAACGGGCGTTGAGCATATTACGCCGTCTTTTTGTCGGCATGGGATTAGGGGCCGGCAGTTTTATCTTGCTTATCTGGATATTTGGTTCTCCCTCGGAAAAGGAACTTCGTATCGAAAATTCCCGCTTGCTGGCTCAATACAAAGTTTTATCGCATCGTTTGGATGAGGCTTTGGGGGTGATGCAAGGAATCCAGCAACGAGATGATAATCTGTACCGAGTGGTTTTGCAGGCCGATCCGGTAGCGGATGCAGTTCGGCAGGCCGGCTATGGAGGAACCAATCGTTATGAAGAACTGATGGATATGGCTAACTCTGAGCTGGTAATTAATACGACTCAAAAGATGGACATGCTGAACAGGCAACTTTATATTCAGTCTAAGTCTTTTGATGAGGTCGTGGACTTGTGTAAGAATCACGACGAGATGTTGGGTTGTATTCCTGCCATCCAACCGGTATCCAATAAGAACTTGAAACAGACCGCCTCCGGCTATGGTTTGCGTATTGATCCGATTTATAAAACGACCAAGTTTCATGCAGGCATGGACTTTTCTGCCAATATTGGTACACCGGTATATGCCACAGGTAATGGAACTGTGAAGAAGGCAGGCTGGCAAAGTGGATACGGAAAACTCATTATCATAGATCATGGATTCGGCTATGAGACTTGGTATGCTCACTTGAATGACTATGATGTGCGGGTAGGACAGAAAGTGGTTAGAGGTGAAGTGATTGGCGAAGTAGGAAATACAGGAAAAAGTACCGGCCCGCATTTACATTACGAAGTTCATGTAAAGGGCAAGGTGGTGAATCCGGTCAACTACTACTTCATGGACCTAAGTGCAGAAGATTATGATAAGATGATTGAGATTGCAGCTAATCACGGTAAGGTATTTGACTAAAAAGACTATGGCATATAATCCGAACAAAGAACTAAAGTTGTACTATTCCATTGGCGAAGTGGCTAAAATGTTCAACGTCAATGAGTCTTTACTACGTTATTGGGAGAAAGAGTTTCCCATGATCTCGCCTCGAAAAGCCGGGGGAAATATCCGTCAATATCGGAAAGAGGATATTGAAAACATTCGTTTGGTGTATCATTTGGTCAAGGAAAAGGGGATGACTTTGCAAGGAGCTAAACAGCGTCTGAAAGTAAACAAAGAGCAGACGGAACAGACTTCCGAAGTGGTAGACCGGTTGAAACTGATTCGAGAAGAATTGGTTAAATTGCGAAAGAGCTTGGATTATTTGACGTGAACAGCAAATTCAGATGCCCAACGGATAAGCGGATTGAGCTTTTCCATGAACGAACGTCCCAGCTCCGTCATCCGATATTCGACACGAGGCGGAACTTCGGGATAAACGGTGCGTTCAATCAAGTGCATTCCTTCCAGCTTGCGTAATGTCTGTGTCAACATCTTTTGCGATACATCGGGGATTGCTTTCTGAAGTTCGCTGAAGCGCAAGGCGGATGATTCGTTCAGGTAATGAAGCACCAGCATAGACCATTTGTCGCCCAGCTTGGAAAGGATTTCACGTATCGGGCAGAATTCTTCTGTTTTTTTCATCTTCTAACTCTCTAATATCCAATATTCGTTACTCCGAAGTAACTAGCTTACAGGAAAGTACCTTCTTGTGGGGTTGATTACTTTTAGTTACTTTTACTCGCAAAAGTAATCAATTCTTTATTAATGACCATTAAATTGAAAGAAAAATGAAACAGATTGAAAAGATTTCAGCAGGTGCTTCCTATACAGCCGTATCGGTGGGAAGATTGAATGAACTGGAGCAACATGTATTGACTTTGACTCCCGAAATTCAGATTCCGGGTAAGGTGTTCTTGGGGCAGGCGCTTGCCGCTACCGGAGCGGAAATATCCTTTCAGAGCTTTCCGGTAGGCGGACAGACCGGTTTTCATCATATTCACAAGAACCATGAAGAACTCTACATCTGTGTGAGCGGAAAGGGAGAGTTTCAGATAGACGGACAGACATTCGGGGTTGATGAAGGAAGTGTAGTTCGCATTGCTCCCGAAGCCCGCCGGACGATACGCAATACGGGCGACGTACCTCTTGTGGTTATTTGTGTACAATACAAAGGCCAAAGCTTTACTGCCGAAGATGCTACGGATGGAATCATCTTGAACGATCCGGTGGCTTGGTAAATCTGATAATTCGTGTATCATACTCTGAAAGGAATAGATGTATTCTCTAATCTGTGTCAGTAATCAGTCAATCACTGTCACGGATTGACTGATTTGTGTCAGTGATTGGTTAATCCGTGTTACAGATTAAGGGATGGATTGGCTTCTTTGGGTGTATGTGGTTGGTTGTGAGGAAGTTTCATTGTAATATCTTCGCTATGCTCAGAATGACACGGTGTTCAGCACTCAGAATGACAAAATAAGAGGTGGCAGAAGGGGGCAGGAAAAACAGCCATCTGCCACCGTAATCGATTGAGTATCAACGAGTGTTGCAGGAGTGGCACTTTTTAGTAGGGAAATTAAATTTCAGTGGTTTTAGAGGGGATGGAACAGTGGAAAAGTTTATATAAAAATGGGGGAAAACGTGCATTTTCCCCCCCCCATTTCATCGAATATTCCATTTATATTTTGAAGACCGTTTAAGGTCTGTCTTCAAACTTTTCTACTCGGGTAACGACTTTCATCTCTTCAATCTTCTGAAGGTTCTTGATGATGACTTTTACGTCTTCCACGTTGTGAACGTATAATTGGATATGTCCTTCGAAGATGCCGTCTACTGTTTCAATGAAAATCTTACGGATATTTACGTTCAGCTGTTCGGTAACAATGTCGGATACTTTGTGAAGGATACCCATTGCGTCGATACCTTTAATATATATATTGACAGGGAAATCCAACGCTTTGCCAGTCTCCCATTGTACAGCCAACAAGCGGTTTCCGAAACCGGATTTTAGCTTGGCGGCTACCTTACACTGACGTTTGTGTATGATAATCTGATTCTTGTCGTTGATGAATCCCAATGCATCATCACCCGGGATAGGTTTGCAGCAATCGGCTATCAAATAATTCTTCTGGATGCCTTCCGGTGTCAATCGCAAAATCTTTTTGCTGTCAATCTTCTGTGCTGGTTCCTTGTCGTTCTCTTCCTGTTGCTTTTCTTTGTTGGACTTGCCTCCGAATGCAAATGGGATGATGAACTTCTTCCAGTTGTTTGCACTCGCTTTTTCTTTCTTCAGTTCGTTTATGTCTTCTTCTCCCAAGATAATGGTCTTGAATCCAATGGCCGAATACAATTCTTCCGGAGTCTTGAAGTTATGCAATACGCACAGTTTATGAATGTTATCATCGTTCCACTCCAAGTTTTCTTGGGAAAGGAAGGCTTGCAGTTTGTCTTCTCCGGCTTGTTGCATGCCTCGTTGCTCACGCTTTAAGATGGCGTGAATCTTGGCTTTGGCTTTTGCCGTAGATGCAAAGTTTATCCACGAAGGCTGCACACGTTGTGATTTGGAGGTAAGGATTTCCACCTGATCGCCACTTTGTAACTTATGACTGAGTGGCACCAACTTGTGGTTGACTTTGGCTCCGATACAATGACTGCCTAAGAATGTATGGATAGAGAAAGCAAAGTCCAATGCCGTACTATTCTGAGGCATCGTCTTGATTTCTCCTTTAGGGGTAAAGACGAAGATTTCGGAGGCAAAGAGATTCAGTTTGATAGTATCCAAGAAATCCATTGCGTCCGGTTGAGGATCGTCTAATATTTCTTTGATGGTTCGTAACCACTTTTCCAATTCTCCTTCGTCTTCGTGGTTGTTGCCATCTTTGTACTTCCAATGAGCAGCAAAACCTTGTTCGGCAATGTCGTTCATACGTTCACTACGGATTTGAACTTCTATCCATTGGCCTTTGTTGCTCATTAATGTTACATGAAGTGCCTGATAACCGTTTGACTTCGGGTGGTTCACCCAGTCCCGCAGACGGTCGGGGTGTGGTTTGTATATCTTTGAAATAGATACATAAATGCCGAAACATTCGTTTAGTTCCATCTCCGGATCAGTCGGTTCAAAGATGATGCGGACGGCTAATATGTCGTAAATCTCTTCAAAAGGGATGTGCTTGGTCTGCATCTTGTTCCAAATGGAATAAGGAGATTTGATGCGTGCCAAGATACGATATTTGATTCCTTTCTTGTCTAATTTTTCGCGGATGGGAGCTGTAAAATCATTGAAAAGTTCTTCACGTTCTTCTTTGGTTTCTTTCAGCATTGCTTCAATGCGAGCATATTCTTCTGGATGCTCGTATTTGAAACTCAAGTCTTCCAACTCGGTTTTAATCTTATTCAGACCAAGACGATTGGCCAAAGGAGCATAGATATACAGTGTTTCTCCGGCGATTTTGTATTGTTTGTTAGGAAGCATGGAACCGAGGGTACGCATGTTATGCAAACGGTCGGCTATTTTGATAAGGATTACCCGAATGTCGTCATTCATGGTCAGCAACAACTTCTTGAAGTTTTCGGCTTGTGCGGAAGCACGATCGCCAAAGATACCTCCGGAAATCTTTGTCAAGCCATCCACGATTTGGGCGATTTTAGGACCGAACAAATTCTCGATGTCTTCTACCGTATAGTCGGTATCTTCTACTACGTCATGTAGCAAAGCCGCACAGATGGAAGTTGAACCCAAACCGATTTCTTCACAAGCGATTTGAGCTACCGCAATAGGGTGCATGATGTATGGTTCTCCCGAACGGCGCTTTACACCTTTGTGTGCTTGTTTGGCAAAATTGAATGCTTTGGTAATGATTTCTACCTTTTTCCGATGTTTGGTTGCAAGATAAGTATCCAACAGTTTCTGAAACCCCTGGTTAATCATTTCTTCATCTGCTTGTTCTTGTTTCTGCTTTTCGTCAGTCATGGTATTAGCCTCCTAAATTATCTTTCTTGCAAAAGTAAATAAAAAAGATGCTTCTACAAAAAACTTGTAGAAGCATTTATGAAAAAAGTTATATTTCTTTATCGAATACGCAAAGTCTTGCCTGCTGTGATGACATTTCCTTTGATATTGTTCAGACGACGAAGTTGTTTAACGGTAACACCATATTTAAGTGCAATGCCTCCCAAAGTGTCTCCTCTACGGATTTTATGGTAAGTGGCATTCTTTGAGTTACCCGAAGCTTTTGATGGACTCTTAACAGCAACGGTCTTTCTCTTCTGATAAATGTTGGCCTTGTAAGCAAAAATACTATCTTGCAAGTCAATGAACTGATTTACGGTATTGTGAGGCAATCGAAGAACATAGGGCTTGCTGTTTCCCGGAACAACATCTTTCTTGTATTGCGGATTTAGGCTACGCAACTGTTCTATATCCATGCGACAAACATCAGCTACCTGTTGTAAATGAAGGTCTTTGTGAATGTGAATCGTGTCGGTGGTAGCCGGCAATTCCGCTTCCATTGGGCAGATACCATGTTCGCAGTAATAGTGCATAACGTAGTTGACGGCAATAAATCCCGGAACATAACCACGAGTTTCTTTGGGGAGGAAATGATAAATTTCCCAGTAGTCCGTAGCGCCTCCTGCCCGGCGAATGGCTTTGTTTACATTTCCTGGGCCGCAATTATATGCCGCTAAGACAAGATTCCAATCCTTATATATATTATAAAGGTCTTTCAAATAACGTGCGGCCGCCCAAGTGGATTTGATGGGATCTCTACG
Organism: Bacteroidaceae bacterium; assembly: GCA_017467385.1. GTDB lineage: Bacteria > Bacteroidota > Bacteroidia > Bacteroidales > Bacteroidaceae > Phocaeicola. The sequence continues at coordinate 9,213 of JAFTSK010000035.1, read as the reverse complement.
TTCGTCTACCAAACTGTTGTTTTCCAATCCATACAGCTTACCTGTTCTTAACATGAATTGCCACAACCCGGAGGCACGTTGTCTGGAAAGTGCTTTCGGATTCAAAGCCGATTCAATGATGGGCAAATATTTGAGTTCCAAAGGTAAGTCGTAAGTATCCAATGCTTCTTCAAACAGCGGCATATAGAAATTGGATGCTGCCAAGATGAAAGAGACCTTATTACGCAAACGATTGGTATATGCTTCGATATATTGCTTTACAATTTCATTGTAAGGCATTTCAATGATAGAAGGTATTCGAGATAAACGGTCAATATAAACCGAATCACTGATGTTAGGATTGGTTGGGGTAGTGATGCAATTTTCGTCTACAAACAAATGATTCTTGGTTTGCCAATCCCAGAACAAACTATCCATATCCGAAAGCATACTTTCCGGAAGGTCTACATTCTCTTCTTTTTGATTAGTAACGGTTTGTGCTTGTAGGCTTGTTAAACCTATTATTAAATACAATATGATAAAAATGTTCTTCATGTTTCTTCTTGTTTAAAATTTGAGACTGCATTGCAAGCCGACGGAACTGAAATCCTTGCTTTTGCCATCATTGAAAACAGCCGGTTCTACTTTCAGCCCTAAGTCTTTGGATATATCGAAATCGGAAAGCTCGGCATCTACGTAGGCATCAATGACGGAGAGTAAGTACACTCCGATAAAACAGAAAATACTTAGGTCTCGTTGACGACGATAAGTGTCCTTACGCTTCCGGAATATTTCCTTAAATCGTTCTTCCTGCCCGGCTATACTGGAGTTGAGGGGTAAGAAATCTTCGTAACTCTTGGTATTCGGATCGTCGTCCATGATGTCCAAGTAGGCTTGCGAATAGTCCTTATACATCTTATTGTTCCAGCTTAATGCGTAGGCACAGCCCACGAATCCACCATATACAATAGGTAGTTTCCAATATTTACGGTTGTAGATTTGTCCTCCCCCCGGAAAAACCATCGCCAGCCATACAGACCGATTGGAGTTAGGAATAAAACGCTTCTTGGGTTGAGGCGAATGTTGGAATACGGAGTCTGACTTCAGCAAGAGGGCGGCAGTATCTACCGGAGCTTCCAACTGTCGTAGTTTCTCCTGATTGGTAAAAGCAATGCTGTCTACTCGCAAAGAATCATTGATTTTGGGGCGTACTCTTTCTAATGAGTCTCTGGAAATCCCTAATCTTCTTTGGCGTGCATGTTGGGCATGGATGCCAACGTTTACTCCTTCTATCAGCAACAGAAAGAGTAAGGTCAGTAGGCGATATGTCAATTTTCTTGTTTTCAATGTCAGTTTAGTTTTCTTGCTTTTTCAACGAATCGAGAATTTCCATGATATGTTCCAATTCTTCTTCGTTGTTGAATGGGATACTGATTTTTCCTTTTCCTTTGGAAGAACAGGATAACTGTACTTTTGAACCGAAAAAGCCGCGTAAATGTTTTTGAAGCATGTCGTATTCTTCGGAAAGTTTGTTGGTGGGGCGTATCTTCTTGCCATTACTTTCAACGGTGTCTCCGTTAGAGAGGGCTTTGACAATTTCTTCCACTTTGCGAACCGAATAATCGTGCGCTTGGATTTCATTGAAGATACGAATCTGGGTTTTGGGATCGTTCAATGTCAGCAAGGTACGCGCATGTCCCATGTCTATCTCTTTGTTCTTGAGAGCTACCTGAATCAAAGCCGGTAACTTTAACAAACGGAGATAATTGGCGATGGTGGTTCGCTTCTTCCCGATACGTTCACTCAACCGTTCTTGTGTCAGTCCGTATTGTTCCAACAAATGCTGGTAAGCCAAAGCAATTTCCAATGCATTCAAATCTTCACGCTGGATATTTTCGATCAACGCCATTTCCATGACGTTTTCATCATCTGCTGTTCGGATGTAAGCCGGAATGGTTTTCAAACCGGCCTGAATGGAAGCTCGGTATCTTCTTTCGCCAGCGATGATCTGGTAAGAGTCTTCGTTTAATTGTCGGAGGGTAATCGGCTGGATAATACCGATTTCGGCAATAGAATCGGCCAATTCCTGCAAAGCTACCGGATCGAATTCTCGGCGCGGTTGGTTGGGATTGACGGAGATTTTGCTCAGTTCTATTTCATTGATAGATGATGAGCCGGCTGTCTTGACTTCTTCGGTAGAAATCAAGGCATCAAGTCCACGCCCCAAAGCAAATTTCTTCTGTACTGCCATTGTTCTTTCTTATTTATTACGCATTATAATTTCTTTTGCCAAAGCCAAATGGGTTTTCGCGCCGTTGGAGTCTGCATCGTATAAGATGGTAGGAATCCCATGACTGGTGGCTTCACTCAACTTTACGTTGCGGTGGATGATGGTCTTGAAAACCAATTCCTGGAAGTGTCTTTTTACTTCGTCGTAAATTTGATTGGCCAATCGGAGACGGGAATCAAACATAGTCAGAAGGAAACCTTCGATTTCCAGGCCTGTGTTTAGCTTTGTCTTTATAATCTTAATGGTATTCAACAGTTTGCTGATGCCTTCCAATGCAAAATATTCACATTGTACAGGGATGATGACCGAATCGGCTGCTGTCAAAGCATTGATGGTAATCAGCCCCAACGAAGGCGAACAGTCGATTAGAATATAATCGTATTCCTTCTTCATCGGCTCCAACACGTTCTTCATTATCTTTTCTCGATTCTCTAAGTTCAGCATTTCAATTTCTGCACCTACCAAATCAATGTGTGAAGAAACAATATCCAAGCCGTCAATGTCTGTTGTGTAGATTGCTTCACGAATGTCTGCCTGATTGATGAGACATTCATAAATGGAACATTCCACTTCCTGAACATTTACGCCCAATCCTGAAGAAGCATTTGCTTGAGGATCAGCGTCAATAACCAAAACCTTCTTCTCTAATGTGGCAAGAGAAGCGGCTAAATTTATCGTAGTGGTTGTCTTTCCTACGCCACCTTTCTGGTTGGCTAAAGCAATTATTTTTCCCATACTTGTTCGTTTTTCTCGGTGCGAAGTAACGAATAATTCGGAAATCGCACTTACTAAAGCAAACAGACATTGGCAAAACTGTTGAAAACTCGCGGGTTTTGTTAATAACTCCACGAGGCAAAGATAATCATTTCCTCTTAAAAACATTTCAAATTTAATGTTTGGTTGCAGAAGATTAAGATAATTTTCTAAATCTCTGCGGATTTGTCCGCGTAAAATCGTACCTTTACGCACCAAGAACATAAAAGAAACGATTATGGAAAAGCATAAACCATTGATATTGATTTCAAATGATGACGGATATTCGGCTAAGGGTATCAACGAACTGGTCAAAACATTGAAAGGGTTGGGAGAAATAATAGTTATGGCTCCCGATGGGCCTCGTTCGGGAGCTTCGGGGGCTATTACTTCGGAATCTCCGGTCAGGTATTTCAAGGTTCGTGAAGAGGAAGACCTCACCATTTATAAATGTACGGGTACACCGGTGGATTGCGTCAAGTTGGCTATGTTTGAATTGCTTCCTCGATGTCCGGATTTGGTGGTCGGAGGAATCAATCATGGCGACAACTCGGCGGTAAATGTGCATTATTCGGGAACAATGGGAGTGGTGATTGAAGGTTGTTTGAAAGGGGTACCTGCCATTGGATTCTCGCTTTGCGACCATGAAGCGGATGCTGATTTCAATCCGATGCTTCCTTACGTCCGGAAGATTACAGAAGCAGTGATGGCCAAAGGCCTTCCGAAGGGAACTTGTCTGAATGTCAATGTTCCTAAAACCGATGTGTTGAAAGGGGTTCGTATCTGTCGTCAGACAGATGCCAGTTGGGGCAATGAATGGTATAGAGGTCAGCACCCTAAAGGGGGAGCCTATTTCTGGCTGACGGGAAAGTTTACCAATAACGAGCCGGAAGCGGAAGAGACCGATCGCTGGGCATTAGAACATGATTATGTGGCCATTACGCCTATCCAGATAGACATGACGGCGTATGCCTTGGTAGACGAACTCAAAAGCTGGAACTTGAACGTATGAAATATTATCTGATTGTGGGCGAGGCATCGGGTGATCTTCATGCGTCGAACTTGATGCGTGCCTTGAAAGAACAGGATGCGGAGGCGGATTTCCGTTTCTTTGGTGGTGATTTGATGAGTGCGGTCGGTGGAACTCGTGTGAAGCATTATAAGGAGTTAGCTTACATGGGGTTCATCCCTGTATTGCTTCATTTGCGGACTATCTTTAAGAATATGGCTTGTTGCAAAGAGGACATTGTGCAATGGCAGCCGGATGTGGTCATCTTGGTAGATTATCCGGGTTTCAATTTGGAAGTGGCTGAGTTCCTCAAGAAGCAAACGAAGATTCCGGTGTATTATTACATCTCTCCAAAGATTTGGGCGTGGAAGGAATATCGCATTAAGAACATCAAGCGGGATGTGGACGAGCTTTTTTCCATCCTTCCTTTTGAGGTGGAATTCTTTAATGGGCATCAATATCCTATTCATTATGTGGGTAATCCTTGTGTGGATGCGGTAGATGCTTTCTGTAAGAATCATACAGAGACGTTGGCCGACTTTGTGGAAGCCAATCAGTTGCCTGACAAACCGATTATTGCATTGCTGGCCGGAAGCCGCAAACAGGAAATCAAAGACAATCTGCCTGATATGTTGGAGGCCGTCAAACCGTTTGTAGGTGATTATCAGTTGGTGTTGGCTGGTGCGCCGGGCATTGATCCGACTTATTATGAAAAGTATGTACGCGAGGATGTGCCGTTGCGGATTGTGTTTGGACAAACTTACCGTTTGTTGCAACAAGCCTCGGCCGCGTTGGTTACTTCGGGAACAGCCACTTTGGAAACGGCTCTTTTCCGAGTGCCTCAGGTGGTGTGCTATCATACGCCGATAGGGAAGGTCATTTCTTTCCTTCGCCGTCATATCTTGAAGGTAAAATATATTTCGTTGGTCAATTTAGTGGCCGGCAAGGAAGTGGTTCGTGAATTGGTAGCCGACACAATGACGGTGCAAAACATCCGCACCGAGGTGGATGCCCTATTAAATAACAAGCCTTACCGCCAAACCATGTTGGATAATTACGATGAAATGATTCGGATTCTTGGACCAGCCGGTGCTTCCAAGCAAGCTGCCTCAAAAATGATTGAACTTTTGCGTAAAACAGAATGAATATTCACTACTTTCACTTTCTGCTGAAAACCAATAGGTCGGAGTGCCGATCCTGCGGATTTTGAAGTGAAAGAAAATACATCAAAGAAAACGCCTTTGTCCTCCAAAGAGAAAAAGACAATTCTCTTTGGAGGACAAAGGCGTTCGTCAAAGCTTTTTTTTGCTTGATAGTTCAAGAGTTTTTGGAAAAAGCTCTGCATCTTTTAGGGATTAGCAAAGTGTCAATACATACAGATAGACTACTGCGGCCGGAATCGCCATGATGGCACTATCGAAACGGTCGAGCATACCCCCATGTCCCGGAAGAATGTTTCCCGAATCCTTAATACCCAACTGGCGTTTCATCAGTGATTCTGCCAAGTCGCCCCATGTCCCGAAGATGACTACTGTAATGCCCAAACCCACCCATGCGGCGGTAGACAGGATAGGGAAGAAGTGCGCCAATGCAAAAGCGGCGGCAATGCTGAATACACATCCCCCGATAGAACCTTCCCAAGACTTCTTAGGGGAGATACGTTTGAACAACGGATGCTTGCCCAACAACATACCTGTACAATAAGCACCTGTGTCGTTTACCCAATTAAAGATAAAGATAGAAAGCGGCAGGATGAACAAGTATTGTGAGATGGACTCCGTACCTATGCTTTGGAAAGCCAACACATTGAGCAAAGCGAATGGAAGAGCCACGTAAAGTTGGCTGAACATGGCATACGCCCAGTTGTTGATAGGGTTCTGCTTTTTCAGATAAAGCTCGCTGATAAACAGATAGATAAGAATGGCCAAATAAGGAATGAAGATACCAGTCTCGGCCGGATTCATTCCGTAAAAGAAGAAACATAGGAACAAAGCCACACTACCCAATACACAGATATTTCGGTTGACTTGTACCCCTTCTTGTTGATTCATCAAGTGGCAGAACTCAGCCGTAGCCAATGCGCTGATGAGACAGAACAAGGCTCCGAACGATAGAGGACCTCCGATGATACAGCCTATCAATACAGCTACAAAGATGATGCCGGTAATGGCGCGTTGGATAAAATTCTTCATATCAGTGTCTTTAAAAATTATGCTTCTTTGTTTTCAAGTAATGGCGTTTCTGTTTCTTCGTCATTGGAGGCAAGTGCTTTAGTTTCCTCTTCCTTGTTCATGATTTCTTCTGAACGTGAAGTCCAGGGGCGTTTGCCAAAGATGCGTTCTACATCCTCTGCGAAGATAACTTCTCTCTCTACCAATAACTGTGCCAGTTGGTTATGCCCTTCCTTATGTTCAGCCAACAAAGTCTTGGCACGTTCATATTGCTTGTTGATCATTCGTTTTACTTCCTCGTCAATCAGTTCGGCGGTACGGTCGCTGTAAGGCTTGCTGAACGAATATTCTTCATTGTTATAATAGCAGAGGTTAGGCAATTTATCACTCATGCCGGCGTAGGCAATCATGCCATACGATTGCTTGGTTACTCTTTCCAAATCGTTCATGGCTCCGGTTGAAATATGTCCGGTAAACAATTCTTCGGCGGCTCGGCCACCCAATGTAGCACACATTTCGTCGAGCATTTGTTCTTTGGTGGTGATTTGTCTTTCTTCCGGCAAATACCAAGCGGCTCCTAAAGCCCGTCCACGAGGAACAATCGTCACTTTTATCAAAGGATTGGCATGTTCCAGGAACCAAGACAAGGTGGCATGTCCGGCTTCATGAATGGCGATGGTACGCTTTTCATGTGCAGTCATTACCTTTGTCTTCTTTTCCAAACCACCGATGATACGGTCTACCGCATCCAAGAAGTCTTGCTTGCCTACGGCATTTTTCTTATGACGAGCTGCAATCAAGGCTGCTTCGTTACATACGTTGGCAATATCTGCTCCGCTGAATCCCGGAGTTTGGCGAGCCAACAAATCCGGATCTACGGTGTCGTCTAACTTCAAAGGCTTCAGATGTACCTCAAAAACAGCCTTACGTTCGTTCAAATCTGGCAAATCCACATGAATCTGACGGTCGAAGCGTCCGGCACGAAGCAATGCTTTATCCAAAATGTCGGCTCGGTTGGTCGCTGCCAAGATGATGACACCGCTATTGGTGCCAAAGCCGTCCATTTCGGTCAACAACTGGTTCAAGGTGCTTTCGCGTTCGTCGTTTCCACCCATGCTTGGGCTTTTGCTTCTGGCGCGGCCTACTGCATCAATTTCGTCGATGAAGATGATACAAGGTGCTTTTTCTTTGGCTTGTCGGAACAAGTCGCGTACACGAGATGCACCCACTCCCACAAACATTTCCACGAAATCGGAACCCGACATGGAAAAGAAAGGCACGTTGGCTTCACCGGCTACGGCTTTGGCCAACAAGGTCTTACCGGTTCCCGGAGGACCTACCAACAAAGCTCCCTTAGGGATCTTACCCCCTAATTCGGTGTATTTTTGTGGTTGCTTTAGGAACTCAACGATTTCCTGTACTTCCTGCTTGGCTCCTTCTTGTCCGGCTACATCCTTGAAAGTGATTCGGTTGGCTTGGTCGTCCTTGTCGTACACTTGGGCTTTGCTTTTGCCAACCGTAAACGGATTAGCACCTCCGGCTCCTCCGCCACTCATGCGGCGCATGATGAACAACCAAATACCGACGAAGAAAATGATAGGAGCAATGTTCCAAAAGATGGTTCCGAACATATCACTCTTCTGTTCATAGCTGATTTCGCCGGTGAAATGTCCTTCTTTCTGGGCTTCTTCCAAGAATTTATCCAATGATTCGATGGAACCCACCTTTACATTCATGGAAGGGCTTCGACCTACTTTCAGATAGTCGTCCTTGAATACCTCCTTGACATGTTCCGGTTTGATATATACATCGACGGTATTGTCATTGAAAGCCACTACCTTGCTGGCGTATCCTTTATTAATTAAGGTCTTGAATTCCGTATAAGTCAGTTGACGGTCTACTGCGCTATCTTCACTCGTTATCCACAGATAAATGAAGGTCATGGCAATACATATATATAGCCAACTCAAATTAAAGCGTGGCATATTGATTTTGGGCTTATTGTTATTCGTTTCACTCATTGTTGTTAAGAATAGAGGTTAGTCAATGTCTGGAATAGAAATTAGTTTTGCATCTGCCCAAAGGTTTTCCAAGTTATAGAACTCTCTAACGTCCGGCAGGAAAATGTGTACCAATACATCGCTGTAATCCATTGCTACCCATTGTGTATTTTTCAAACCATCAATCGTGATAGGTTTGTATCCGGTTTCTTCGCGCACGTAATCTTTGACAGAATCGGTAATGGCCGCTACTTGGTTAGGTGACTCTCCTTGACAAACCACAAAATAGTTGCAGATGGTATCGTCAATGTCAGTCAAATCGGCTACTACGATTTTCTTTCCTTTCTTTTCTTGAATTCCTTCGGTAATTTTTTCTACTAAAGTTTTGCTATCGTTCATTCTAATTTAATTCTTCTCTGAATATATACATATAATAAAACAAGGTACAAAGATACTTGGTTTTACTCTTCTGACGAAAAAAAGGTAGTGAAATATGATTGCTTTTTGTTTTTTTTCTAAAAAAACGAGAAAAAGTTTGTGGGTTAGGAAAAAAGCAGTATCTTTGCATCGTCAAAATCGGAACGGGTAGTTCTGATGAAAGATTGGACTATGGTGTAATGGTAACACAACAGATTCTGGTCCTGTTTTTCCAGGTTCGAGTCCTGGTAGTCCAACAGAAGGCGACAATCGAATAATTTCGGTTGTCGTCTTTGTTTTTTGGGGGAACTCGCAGGCAGAGATTGAGGGAATAAAAAATAGGCACGAATTACAGAATACCTTTCGTAACTCGTGCCTAACATATTGTTTGCTAATGTCTATACTTTAACTTTCGCTATTGATAGACTCATCAATTACTGCTATTTTTTGCTGAATCAATTCCAAGTCTGCTTTAAGCTTTTCTACTTTGCGATTCATTTCTTGTACCAAGCTATTTCCTTTCTTGGAAGCGCTGTTTAGGAATCCCAAGTTGTTTTCGTAGGTTTGGATTTCGTTCTTCATGTTTTCGTAAGC
>JAFTSK010000034.1 GCA_017467385.1 Bacteroidaceae bacterium | reverse complement strand
CAGTAGTACGAACATGTACAGCAGGATTGGCGGGATTATCGAATTGCTGAAGAATGACAGAACCTGGATGTTCTTCCTTCAGTTCGTTGGCACGACGAATAGCTCCCTTCATGCCTTCACTTCCGGGAGTCAACACCAACGTAGCTCCCAATGCTTTGAGCAAATTCTGCCGTTCCACACTCATGGTCTCGGGCATGGTCAGCATCAGTTTATAGCCTTTTACGGAAGACACCCACGCCAAACCGATTCCGGTGTTTCCGCTGGTCGGTTCAATAATGACCGCACCTGGTTTCAGCAGTCCTTGTGCTTCAGCCGCTTCAATCATGGCGAGAGCAATACGATCCTTCACACTTCCACCCGGATTGAAATATTCTATCTTGACAATCACTCTGGCCTTCAGCGCCTCTGATTTCTCAATGTTCCGCACTTCCAACAAAGGGGTATTTCCGATGAGGGAGGTTAAATCCTTATAAATTCTTGCCATATTCTTCGTCTTTTAAAGGTTATACAAAAATAGGAGAAAAAAGTTCTTGACACTCTCTTATATCCAAGAAAAAACTCCAACAAATATACGAACGATGGGCTTCCTATATGCTTATATTCCACATTTCTGAAAATGAGAAAGCATCATTTATTCCTCTTTTATCGCCTTTTCCAACCGTTCCAGTGCTTCGCGGAGAAGCGAACGAGGACAGCCCACATTGAGCCGCATGAAACCTTCGCCTTCCTTGCCAAAGATAGAGCCGTCATTCAAAGCGAGACGGGCTTTCTTCACGAAAAGGTCTACCAGTGCGGATTGAGACAAGCCGAGTGCGGTACAATCCAGCCATACAAGGAAAGAAGCTTGCGGGCGAAGTGGACGAATGGCGGGCAAATGTTGCTTGCAGAAATCTATCACAAAGTCAATGTTGGCTTCGACATATCGGAGCATTTCTTGTCGCCATGCTTCTCCTTTCTGAAAAGCAGCAATGGTGGCAATGGGTGCAAAGACAGTCGGTTCGTTCAACTCGTTGGCGGTGAGCCAACCGAAAAAGCGTTGACGGATCTGTTCATTCGGCACGATGGCATACGAGCTGACAATCCCGGCAATGTTAAAGGTCTTCGAAGGCGCACCGAACGTAATGCTACACGCCTCGGCTTCGGGAGAGACGGTGGCAAAAGGGATGTGTTTGTTATCCCAAAGAGCCATATCGCAATGAATCTCGTCGGAGATGACGAGGATATTCCGATGATAGCAGAAATCGGCCAACTTTACCAATGTTTCCTTGTCCCAGACAATGCCACCGGGGTTGTGAGGATTGGCAAGCACCAACAAACGGCATTTCGCATCGGCCACCTTTTCCAAATTCTCGAAATCCATCTCGTAGAAGCCGTCGGATTTTCGGCGAAGCGGATTATACACCACTTCCCGACCGTTGCCCAATGTAGTCAAGCGGAAAGGATGGTAGACCGGCGGCTGGATAATCACTTTCTCATCTTCTTTCACAAAGACATTGATGGCCATTCCAATGCCTTTCACAATGCCGGGGATATAGGTCAGCCATTCGGGTTTCACTTGCCAATCATGATGGTCGGCTATCCATTGGCAAACGGTCGGCCAATATTCTTTCGGCTCTACCGTATAGCCGAAAATCGGATGTTCCAATCGTTGTTTCAGGGCATCAACAATAAAAGAAGGTGTTTCAAAATCCATGTCGGCCACCCATAAAGGCAGCAAATCCTTGTCGCCATAGCGTTCCTGCAAGGCATCGTATTTCAAGGCTCCAGAGCCTCGGCGTTCTATCCGTTTGTCGAAATCGTAGGTTTTCATAAGCTATTCTTTATATCTTCAAACAAATCGTCTACATCTTCCAAGCCGACGGAAAGGCGAACCGTCGTGTCAAGTACATCCATGCTCTTGCGCTGGCGGTCGGTGAAATTGCCGAAAATCGTGCTGGCCGGATGAATGGCTAATGACTTATTGTCGAAAAGATTCGTGGCTCGGCGAATGAGTTTCAAGCGGTTGATGAAGCTAAAACACGCCTCCCGACTCTCCAAGTCAATGGTTATCATGGCTCCCCCTGTCTTTCCAAACTGGCTAACTGCCAATTCATGATAGGGATTGTCTTCCAAGCCTACATAGTTCACCCGACGAATGGCCGGCAAAGTGCAAAGCTTCCGAGCCAGCTCCAGGGCATTGGAAGCTTGCAACCTGTATCTGGCGTTCAATGTTTCTAAGCCCAACGTCTGCATATAAGCCACATGAGGTGTCATGTAAGCTCCCAAATTCAACAACATCTCGGTTTTCATTCGTTGACCAAAGCCTTCCAGCGTGCCATAGTCGATGACCAAACCGCCAATGGAAGTAGCCCCACCCGAGAGGTATTTCGTGCTTGACACCACCTCAATGTCTACACCCAATTCTTTAGCGCTGAATTCCGTAAAAGGAATCATGGTCGTATCGGCTATCAGAGGGATGTGATGTGCTTTTGCCACCCGCGACAAGGCTCGAAGGTCGGCCACTTCCATTTGTGGATTCGTAATGATTTCCAAGTAGATGCAACAAGTGTTCTCGTCGACCATGCTTTCCACCTTCTCTATGTCCGTCAGGTCGCACAACTTGGGCTTTACGCCAAAGCGGAGCAGAGTGCCTGCAATCAGCGAATAGGTGTTGCCGAAGACATGACGGGAGGAAACGATGTTCTTTCCGGCTCCGGCCACCGCCAACAATGTATTGCTGATGGCCGCCATGCCCGAGCTTAAGGCTATGACATTCGTTGCACCGGTCAGCTCCTTGACCTTATTTTCAAAATAGGTTACAGTAGGATTCGTAACCCGCGAATAGTCGGGCATATCTGTTCGTCCGCAGAAAGCGTCGGCCATCTCGTCTGCATTCTTAAATTCATAAGCCGCCGTATGATAGACCGGCATACTGAGTGCGCCATAGGCATCCGGCAAACGATAGGCTGTATGAATTGCTTTAGTTTGTTTTTTCATTTCTTTTGAAGGATTGTATGCGACAAAATTAAGAAGAATTCTACGAAATATCAGTAAGGCTATCTTATTTTAGAAAATAATTCCACGAACCAACGAATTCGTACATCTCACCCGTACTTTTATTCCAATTTGCAATATCTAAGCAGAATTATTTTCCAAAAGATGAAAAGCTATTGTACAAAAGCTCTTCATCTTTTATTTTTGCCCCTTGAAAAATCAAGAAGACATGAATATTGCTACATTACTTTCTGGAGGCGTGGATAGTGCGGTGGTCACTCATCTGCTTTGCGAACAAGGCTACAAGCCCGACCTCTTTTATATTAAGATAGGTATGGAAGGCGACAGCGACCTGACTTGCACCGCCGAAGAAGACATCGAGCTATGTATGGCCACCGCCCGCAAATACGGCCTCCATTTAGACATCATCGACTTGCAGAAACAATATTGGGAAAAGGTGGTGAGCTATGTCGTGGAGAAGGTCAAGAAAGGACTTACCCCCAACCCCGATGTGATGTGCAACCGCCTCATCAAGTTTGGTTGCTTCGAGGAAGAAGCCGGCTATCGCTACGACAAGATTGCCACCGGCCACTATGCCACGATTGTTGAGAGAGACCACAAGATTTGGTTGGGAACCGCCGTCGATCCGGTGAAAGACCAAACCGATTTCTTGGCACAAATCAACTATCCGCAAGTGTCCAAACTGATGTTTCCATTGGGCAAACTCATGAAGCATGAGGTGCGTAGCATCGCACAATCGGCCAAGCTGCCCAGCGCACTCCGACACGATAGCCAGGGCATTTGCTTCTTGGGGAAAATCAACTACAATGATTTCATCCGCCGTTTCTTGGGTGAGAAGAAGGGAGCAATCATCGAACTGGAGACAGGGAAAAAGCTCGGCACACACAACGGTTTCTGGTTTCACACCATCGGTCAACGAAAGGGATTGGGATTGAGTGGAGGCCCCTGGTTTGTCATCAAGAAAGACGTGCAGGCCAACATTCTTTATGTCTCCAAAGGATACGACACAGAGAAAGCTTATTCAAAGGAGTTCTTCGTCAAGGATTTTCATTTTATCACCGACGACATTTGGCAAGGAAGGCAAGAAGCCGATGTATGTTTCAAGATACGCCACACCGACGCTTTCATGGAAGGGAAGCTGACACGTGAGGGAGAATGGATGCATGTCCGCAGCGAAAAGCCGATTCAAGGAGTGGCTCCCGGACAATTCGGCGTACTCTATGACAAGCACGCCGAGATTTGTGTGGGAAGTGGAGAGATTGGGTTGCCGGATTAATCGCGGCGTCCCATGTAAATCATCACATAATAAATTAAGGTAGCCAACGAGCCGAGGGCAGCCACCACGTAAGTATAAGCGGCCGACTTCAAGGCATCTTCTGCCGCCTTGTGATTATAGCTGTTTGTAATTCCTGCACGACTCATCCAAGCCAATGCACGCTGGCTGGCGTTGATTTCCACCGGAAGCGTAATAAAGCTGAACAAGGTTGTAGTCGCAAACAAGATAATTCCAATCAGCAGGATGCTCGGCATGGATTCTATCAAAAGGATTCCTGCCAACAACACCCAACTCATGATGCCGGAAGAGAATTGCACCACAGGCACGAGAGCCGAACGCATTTTTAGTGGAGCATACGCACGAGCATGTTGAACGGCATGGCCACATTCGTGAGCTGCTACGGCGGCGGCCGCTACGCTATTGCTTCCATACACCCCTTCACTCAAGTTTACGGTCTTGTTGGCCGGATTATAGTGGTCGGTCAACATCCCCGGAGTGCTGGTTACGGTTACATCATAAATGCCATTGTCGTGAAGCATTTTAAGAGCTACATCGCGCCCTGTCATACCGTTCATCAACGGCATCTTAGCATACTTTTCAAACTTGTTTTTCAGGTTGGCCTGCACCATATAGCTGATGAGGGCAATTCCAATAAATAATATCCAAACCATATTTCAATCTATTTTTTGTTAAAGATACAGGTTATCTACCACAAACACCTTGCCAACGTTCTCTTTTTAGCAAGAATTAAGAAAGAATGTCAGTTCTTCGCTTGAAAAAGTGAAGTGGAGAGGAAAGAATGTCAGAATCTTTTTCTATTTTTGCCACAAATAAAAGAGAAATGGAACAAGAGATACAAGACATATCCATCCGGCTGATTCAAGAACATGCCCCTTCCGTCAAGGGGATTGCCAACGATTTATTGATTGACTACACCGAGCATTATTTTTCTGAGGGCAGAAGTCCTATTTACAAATATCCGTTGCGTTTGGACGGACTTTTTCTTGCCATTCGAGAGAAGGGTTATTCTACTTTCAGCATCAACCTGAAGGAATTTCAAGTAGGGCCAAACGATTTAATCATCGGTTCGCCGGGCGACTTGATGCAATCTTCCATCAGCGAAGGGGCTTATCTCTCGCAAACGATGATGGTTTCATCCAACTTTCTGAAAGAGATGTACATCAGTCTGAATAGCTTTATGCCTTTCTTCTCCTCGCACAAAGACCATCCGGTGTTTCATCTGACCAGCGAAGAGGTGGAAGAGCTGAAAGCCTACTTTCTTTTGATTAAGGATGTAGTAGAACGAGACGACTATTTCCGTATTGACATTCTCAAGAGATTGTTGGCGGCCTACTTATATAAGTTGGGTTCTATCATCTACCGCCATCGTCCTGAGTTGCAAGCCGAGGCATCCAAGCCTTTGAAGCGCGAAGAAATCTTGTTCAAGGAGTTCATCCGTTTGGTCAGCGAACATCATCGCAAAGAAAGACGGGTGGATTTCTACGCCGAACAACTCTTCCTGAGTCCGAAACATTTCTCTACGGTCATCAAGAAAGTCAGCGGAAAGACGGCCGGACAATGGATAGACGAATATGTCGTGTTAGAAGCCAAAACCTTGTTGAGATATTCATCCATGTCTATTCAGGAAGTGGCCTACTACATGAATTTCCCCAACCCTTCTTTCTTCGGGAAGTATTTCAGACATCATACAGGTATGTCGCCCAGCGAGTATAAAGCACAGATGTAAAAAATCATTTCCCCTCTTGAGAGGGGATTAAGGGGTGTGTGAGACACATACTGATGGTTGCATTTTCATGCTTGATGTATTTAACACACCCCTTTCCCCCTCTCAAGAGGGGACAAAACATACAAAAAGAAAAGACCACCTCTTGCAAGGTGGCCTTTCTTTGACTTTTTGATTGATTATTTTTAAGCTATTATTCTATGAATTAGAATAGTTTTTCAGGATAAGCGCCGGCATCTACCAATGCTTTGATTTTATCCACTACACCCTGACGGTCTTCCGGATAAGTTACCCCGAACCATTTGCTGGTAGTATCCAACACTTCAACGGTTGCTGTGCCGTCGTTGATGAGTTTGTCTACCATCAAAGGAATAAAGAATTCACTCTTCAAGTTTTCCATGTTCTTCGGATCACTCAAGAAGCTCTTGAAGAATTCTTGGCTATATTCAAAGTAATCCGGAGTGAATCCCCAGAAGTTCATACTTGCCGGAGTAGTGTCCGGAGTAGCTACCCATTCTTCGTTTTCATCCAAATACTTCACTTCGCCATCCATACGCTGAATCTTGGTGCGTTCAACTACAGAAGTAAGCTGTTGCTTGTCATTGGTTGTACAAAGGCCGCGAGATACGGTTCCACTTTCACTCAATGTATTGCCTACGCGGAAGCCTACCATTGCGTAAGTGTTCTTTGCACCTTCCGGAAGTTCAGACAAGAACTTACCCATCACTTGATAAGAATCGCTTCCATAGAAGTCATCGCAATTGATTACTGCAAACGGTTCCTTGATAACATCAGCACCCATCATTACAGCATGATTTGTACCCCAGGGTTTAGTACGTCCTTCCGGACAAGTGAAGCCTTCCGGCAGATTATCCAAAGCCTGGAAAACCAGTTCACAAGGAATATGTCCTTCGTACTTAGAAATGATTTTGTCCTTGAATTCTTGTTCAAAATCCTTGCGGATAACGAACACCAACTTACCAAAGCCGGCCTTGATTGCATCATAGATAGAATAGTCCATGATGGTTTCTCCATTTGGTCCCAGTCCATCCAACTGCTTCAAGCCTCCATAACGGCTACCCATACCGGCTGCCAATAAAAATAATGTAGGTTTCATATAAGTTATTAAATTAAGATTAAATACACTTACTGCAAATGTAGGCAAAAATGTTGGACTTTAAAATATTTTAGCCATTAAAATGGATATCCGATAGCAAAATGTAACCCTAAACCGTCTTTAAATTTAGGTATATTGTAATATCCGCGCTTTCCTGTATCGTAGGGTGCATGGAGTGCTACACCTAAATCCAGACGAATGACCAAGAAGTCCATGTCGTAACGAATGCCTGCTCCTGTGCCTAATGCAATGCTTTTGGCAAAGTCTTTCAGCGTCAGCTCTCCACCCGGGCGACTTTCGTCTTTCCGCATCAGCCATACATTGCCGGCATCGAGGAAGGCGGCTCCATACAAATCGCCAAAGATAGGGAAACGATATTCAATGTTCGCTTCCAACTTGATGTCGCCTGTCTGATCCAAATAGCCATACTTGGCATCTTTGCCCGGACTATATGTTCCTGGGCCTAACGAACGCACCGTAAAAGCACGCAAGCTGTTGGCTCCACCGATGTAGAATTGTTCGCTATATGGTGCAATGGTCTGATTGCCGTAAGCCCAAAGCACTCCGCCCATCAAACGGGTGGCGATGTGTTGCTTGTTGCCCACCTTAAACAAGGTGCGGACTTCCGAAGTCAATTTCAGGAATTGGGCATAAGGGCTGTTCAAAAGTTTCTTGTTCTTTTCCGACAAACCTTTTCCAAAAGCCGCATAAATCAATGACGTTACATTGCCTGCCGAGGTGATGGAGGTTTCCCACCACAGATTATGACGTTTGTTCAATCGGGCATTGTCGTAAGTAAACGTATAGTTCATGGAAGGGATGAACTGATTGCCCAAGCTCAACGCCAACGAAGGATTGGCGGCTGTAATGGAATCAAAGCGAGCCGTTGTGCTTTGCAGGGTGTTGAACGTGAGCTGGAAAGGCGTGATGGTGTGCTTCCAAGTACGCGAACGACGGAAATCATAAGCAACGGTTCCTCCAAACGAAAGCATGTTAAAGAAGCGTGCCCGATTCAGCAAATTGATGTACAACTTGAATGAGGTGTGTTGCGAGAAGCGCGAACGACGCAACGTATTGTCTTTCCAGGGAAGAATCAGGCGAGGGAAGTTCAACGCCAACGAGGTGCCTATTTCATACGAATTCAACTTCGAGCTATTGCCTTCCACCGTCGAGTTGGTTTGCCATTCGTAGGAGCCACGCAATTCAAAAGACAAGTCGGCTCCCATGCGTTTGAAGTTGTTTCGTGTCAACTTAAATACTGCTCCCGGCCCCGTTTGGTCTGTACTTTTAGACGTTACATTCAACTCCAACTCTGCATCATAGGGCTTGTCGAACGTGGCGTACATCTTCACGTCCAATGTATCACAAGTGGAAGTTGTGTCTTGCAAAGCATACCTGAATTCGGAATATTTGAAGACACCCATACGGGCTACGGCTTCCTGGGTATAGGTTTGCCTGTCTTGCGAGAACAACTCTCCCCGTTTGAAGAAGAAATTACGGAACAAGGCACTCGGACGGATGTATGGCCGCTTGCCGCTATAATAAAGCGTCATGTTGCGCATCTGCAACGTGTCGGTAGGCGCTTCGCCATTGTAGCCGGTCAAGTAAACGGAGGTCTTGCCGATGTAATATTGCTTCTTGGCTTCGGCAGGGATTCCCGTTTGCGGAACGACCTGCAAACTGACATAGCCCGACTTTTGCAAGGTATCGGCGCGGTAGGTGGTCAGCTCCGGACGATAATAATAGTAGCCATGATTGCGTAGCAAGTTGCTGATACGTTGGCGTTCTTCTTCCAGTTTAATGACGCTGAAATTGTCGCCCGGCTTCAGCACGCTTTGCGAACGGGTGGCTTGTATGAGGCTATCGGCATAAGTCGGATATTTCAAGTAGGTAATGGAATCGAGGAAATATGGACGCGCCATGTCAATGACATAGCTTACCTTTGCTTTCTTGGGATCCTTTTGAGGCACTTCTTCGTAAGAAACAGAGCCATTGAAATAGCCATAGTCGTGCAACAGATTGGTGGCCACCTTCGCACGTGTCTCCCCGTTGACGGTAGACATCAGCACCGGATTCGTACCCATGTGGTCGAAGATCCATCGGCCTAATCCTTTCTTGTCCTGGTATTTCTCAAATCCGTTGTACACCCACAAGCCGACGGGAAGCGGCCAACGCAGGGAGCTACTTCCGAAAATGGCATTGTTGGGGGCATAGGCCAATGCCGCTTCCACTTCTTCCAACGCGACAATGCCGGCATCTGTCTTGTCCTCGTTCACGATTTTCAGTTCGTCGATTCCGGTGTAGAGGACTTCGCCTTCGGGTAGATTTTTGGTGGTGGAGCAACTGGCCAAGAGGAGGCAGAAGAGCACCAGCAAAACTTCCCCTCTTGAGAGGGGATTGAGGGGTGTGTGAGACACACCCACATTTGTATATCCAAGTTGATGTTTTTCACACACCCCCTTCCCCCTCTCAAGAGGGGGTATAATAAATGTATTATTCTTCATCCTTTTTCTTCTTTTTAAAGATAAACAACTCGCCTAATTTGGTTACTTTCTTCCGAAGCACCACACCGAGGCCTGTCTCTATCACTTCTCCTTCGAGAACACTTTCGTAGTTCTTGTCGTGGAAGAGCTTCACATAACGAGTGCCGCTATCGTCCAAGCGGTATTCGATGGCCACATTGTCGATGAAGGTTTCGTCTTTCTGGGCGGCATTACCGGTCGATACGGTTCCCCCAATGACGATACGGAAGCGGTTGTTCCAGAAACGCTTGGCAAACTGGAAGTTGTAATCCGTACTCTTGCCCCCTTCGGCATTGTCGACCGACTCCATGCCTAAGCTTACGTCCATCGACTGACCTACCACGTTGGATATCTGATTTTGCAGGAAGGAGTTCAAAGCATTGTTCATGTTGAAGCCCCCTGTGCTATTGCCTTCGGCCATGTACATACCCGTAACGAGCATCGTGATGGCCAACTTACCCCGTTCTTCCACACTCATGGCGTTGAGCTGTTCTTGAACGGAAGCATCTTCGGGTGCTTCAAGGGTAAAGGCCAATCCCAAGTTTTCCAGGCGTTCGGTCAAGGCAATGCCCACGTCGAAGCCTACCATGCGGGAGGTTTCTCCCTCGCTGCCCACATTGGCACGAATGCGTTCGGTGGCCTTGATGTTCATTTCGGGGTTCATCATATTGCCTGTCCAGTTGAGGTAGCTTCCACTCTGAATCGTAAAGGTCTTCAAAGGAATGATCGGGATTTCGTACTTCAACTCGCCACTCATCAACGAATAGCGTCCGTTGAGCAACATCTCGCCTTGTGGCGTGTATTGGAAGGCCAAGTCGCCGCCCCCTTCCACCTGCATGTAATTGGAGCCGTCGGCCGTCAGGTCTACATGGGCTTGTACAGCCTGGTCGATGTGGATGGTCATGGCAATGTCCATGCCCGTCAAGGCTACGGCCGGCTTTTCTTCTTCCACCGTAATGGTGTCATTGAAGTTGACAAACGTAACCATGTCGCCGAGTCGGTCGGTTACCATGAGGGGCGAATCTTTCAAGACGTAAGTGAAGTCGGTCTTGCCCAATACGTTCATGTTGCCACGCATCCGAAGCTCGTCCACCGGCCCGTTGAGGGTGGCATCCACGTCCACGTAAATCTTGCCGTAGGTGGTGGCCTTGCGGTTCTTTGGGGCGTTCATCAGCTCGTAATCGGAAGCTTTCATGCGGAGGTCGACCATCATCTTTTCCATGTCGGAGAAATCCACCGAACCATTGATGGCAAACGGGGTGTCGCCCTTCGTATAGATGTTGAACTTGTCGAACACCATCTTGCTATTGTTCATCATGACTTGCTTGTCGTCGAAGCGAAGCGCAATCGAGAGGTCGGGCATGATGAGGTTGACGGAATCCAACTTCAGTCCTCCGTTTAGAATCGGTTTGGCCGGAGTGCCGTTCATGGAAAGTGTGCCGTCTACATCGCCTGTAAATTCCACCATCTTGTCGGGGATGAACGGATTGATGACAGACAACGGGAAATGACTCAGTTCCAAGTCGCCCGTAATGGTCTCCCCGCCCCACTCATTGGCTTGATAAATGCCGTTCAGGTAGGTGATTTCCTGTCCGTTGTGCATAACGAAGCCGTCTACATGATGTTCGTTGTTTTCGCCCGGCAGGTAGACACCACTCATCTCCCAGTTACCCATTGGACTACCTTCGTAAACAAACTCGTCTACCCGTACATCCGCACTGAGCATCATCTGTCCTTGCGAATCCACATAGTGTGCCGAGCCGCCCAACCAGCCGTCCATTTGAGGCAGATAAGGAAGCACACGTTTGAACTGTTGCAAGTTGATTCGCGTGAGTTCCACCGTCATTTCCTGGTCGGCGATTGTGTCTTCGCGGTTGGTGTAGAAGCTGATTCCTGTACCTTGTTCGTCCATCAGCCGGACATTGCCATAGATACGTCCCTTGTCGGCCAAGTAGATGTAGTTGCGTTCGTTCAACTTGAAGGGGCGATACACAAGGGTAGGTTCCTCGGGGAAGAGGTGCATTCGGATTCCCCGGCGACCTAAAGCGGCGTTCATGCCCAAGTAGATTCCCTTTTCCTTCTTGGCGTTCAGGAACTGGAGCAATGCCTGAGCCTTGCCGTTTCCGATGTTT
>JAFTSK010000033.1 GCA_017467385.1 Bacteroidaceae bacterium | reverse complement strand
GGATGACAATCGTGCCATCGAAGACTTTAACTTTGTGATTGATATGGAGCCGGACAATATGATGGCGATTTTCAATCGAGGTATTTTGTTGGAGCAAACCGGCGATTTGAAAGGAGCTGTAAGGGACTTTTCTACGGTGTTGGAGGCTTATCCAAGCTTTTGGCTTGGCTATCAGATGAGATCGGCGGTATATCGCAAAATGGGAAATGCCAAGAATGCCCAAGCCGATGAGCTCAAGGTCTTGAAAGCACAATTGGATATGCAGAATGGAACTTCCAACAATAAGCAAACGGCCAATAATAAAGATAAGGACGAGGAAAAAGTTTCTCAAAGAGGCACACGTAAGAAGTCGGATAAGAATATGAATAACTACCGCCGCATTGTGGTGGCCGACAATGACTTTGAGGAAAAATACAAGAATGATTATCGTGGACGGGTGCAGAATCGCAATGTGAACATCGTTCCTCAACCCATGTTTGTGCTGACTTATTATGAAAAATATAATGAGGTAAGGAAGCAGTTGCATTTCTATAAATATATAGAGGAATTGAATAATAGTCGCCTGTTCCCGGAAAAACTTCTGATTACGAACGAAGAAGCCCCATTGACGGAAGAACAAGTGAAAAAGCATTTTGCGTCGATCGACGAACAAAGTCAGGCGATTGTCAATGCTCCTACGGATGGCAACAAGCGCTTTGCTCGTGCATTGGATTTCTATTTGGTGCAAGATTTAGAGAATGCGTTGGAAGATTTGAATGGGGCAATCGAATGTGAACCCAACTTTTTCCCGTTGTATTTCACTCGTGCCATTGTACGTTATAAACAATTGGAATATCAACGAGTTTCTGGAAGCTATGAGAAAAGAGAAAATGGCTTAGAAGGAAAGATGGCCTTGAAGGCGGCAGATTATAATCAGATAAAACAAGATTTGGATAAGGTCATCGAATTGGTGCCAGATTTTGTGTACGCTTATTATAATAGAGGTAATGTGCTGGCCACGATGAAAGACTATCGGGCTGCATTGGACGACTATGATCGTGCATTGGAATTGGATCCGAAATTGGCGGATGCCTATTATAATCGGGGCTTGACACACATCTTCTTAGGTAATAATCGTCAAGGTATTCAGGATTTGAGTAAGGCGGGAGAGTTAGGCTTGTATTCGGCTTATAACATCATCAAACGCTTTACGGAAAGAAAAGAATAACATTTTTTTGCAGAAATGAGGGATTAGTCCAAAAGAATTCGTTATTTTTGCGGCTTTAAATAGAAAATACACAATAGATTATGATAAAGATTACTTTCCCTGACGGCTCTGTTCGTGAATATAACGAAGGAGTAACTGGTCTGCAAATTGCAGAAAGTATCAGTTCACGCCTGGCACAAGACGTGTTGGCTTGCGGTGTGAACGGTGAAACAATCGACTTGTCTCGTCCTATCAATGAAGATGCTAATATAGTGCTTTACAAGTGGGATGACGAACAAGGCAAACATGCTTTTTGGCATACAAGTGCCCACTTGTTGGCCGAAGCTTTGCAAGAACTTTATCCGGGCATCCAGTTTGGTATAGGTCCGGCTATTGAAAACGGTTTCTACTATGACGTAGATCCGGGTGAAGCAACTATCAAGGAATCTGACCTTCCGACCATCGAAAAGAAGATGCAGGAATTGGCTGCCAAGAAGGAAACGTTGGTTCGTGAAAGCATTTCAAAAGAAGATGCGTTGAAGAAATTTGGTGATAGAGGTGAAACATACAAGTGTGAGTTGATTTCTGAATTGGAAGACGGCCACATTACAACTTATACACAAGGTGCATTTACCGATCTCTGTCGTGGTCCTCACTTGATGACTACGGCTCCTATCAAGGCTATCAAGTTGTTGTCTGTAGCCGGTGCTTACTGGAGAGGTCAGGAAGACCGCAAGCAGTTGACTCGTATTTACGGTATCACTTTCCCAAAGAAGAAGATGCTGGATGAATATTTGACATTGCTCGAAGAAGCCAAGAAGCGGGACCACCGTAAGATAGGTAAGGAAATGGACTTGTTCATGTTCTCGGATACAGTAGGTAAGGGCTTGCCGATGTGGTTGCCAAAGGGTACAGCTCTTCGTCTCCGTTTGCAGGATTTCTTGCGTCGTATCCAGGCTCGTTATGATTATCAGGAAGTGATGTGTCCGCCTATTGGTAACAAGTTGCTTTATATCACTTCAGGACACTATGCGAAGTATGGAAAAGACTCGTTCCAGCCGATTCATACTCCGGAAGAAGGGGAAGAATATTTCTTGAAACCGATGAACTGTCCTCACCACTGTATGATTTACAAGAACACCCCTCGTTCTTATAAAGACCTGCCTTTGCGTTTGGCTGAATTTGGTACAGTATGCCGTTACGAACAGAGTGGTGAATTGCATGGATTGACTCGTGTACGTAGCTTTACTCAGGACGATGCACATATTTTCTGTCGTCCGGACCAGGTAAAGGAAGAGTTTACTCGTGTGATGGATATCATCTCTATCGTGTTCAAGTCTATGAACTTCCAGAACTTTGAAGCACAGATTTCTTTGCGTGATCAAGTAAATCGTGAAAAGTATATTGGTACTGATGAAAACTGGGACAAGGCTGAACAGGCTATCATCGAAGCTTGTGCTGAAAAAGGTTTGCCGGCTAAGATTGAATATGGTGAAGCCGCTTTCTATGGTCCGAAACTTGACTTCATGGTGAAGGATGCCATTGGTCGTCGTTGGCAGTTGGGTACTATCCAGGTAGACTACAACTTGCCGGAACGTTTCCAATTGGAATACATGGGTTCTGACAACCAAAAGCACCGCCCGGTAATGATTCACCGCGCACCGTTTGGTTCTATGGAACGTTTCTGTGCCGTATTGATTGAACATACTGCAGGTAAGTTCCCATTGTGGTTGACTCCGGATCAGGTAGCTATCCTTCCGATTTCGGAAAAGTACAACGAATACGCTGAACAAGTGAAGGCCGAATTACGCAAGTTTGATGTGCGTGCAATCGTAGACGACCGTAATGAAAAGATTGGCCGTAAGATTCGCGACAATGAAATGAAGCGTATTCCATACATGCTTATCGTAGGTGAAAAAGAAGCAGAAAATGGCGAAGTTTCAGTACGTAAGCAGGGCGAAGGCGACAAGGGAACCTTAAAAATTGCAGAATTTGGTAAAAATATTGCCGAAGAAGTTTCGGAAATGATAAATAAATGGTAACTTTGCACCCGTTTGCGAAAGAACCCTTTAAGAACTTTTGCGTTATAGATAGAAATTAATCATAAACTAAGAAAAAACAAACAGGAAAACCTAATTAAGTCTTTGAATGAAG
This sequence comes from Bacteroidaceae bacterium, assembly GCA_017467385.1. Taxonomy (GTDB): domain Bacteria; phylum Bacteroidota; class Bacteroidia; order Bacteroidales; family Bacteroidaceae; genus Phocaeicola. The sequence goes on along the minus strand of JAFTSK010000033.1, from coordinate 96 downwards.
AATGACAATTTAAAAGGGCAACACCGAATCAATGAACAGATTCGTGCCAAAGAAGTCCGCATCGTGGGCGATGATATTGAATCAGCAGTATATCCG
>JAFTSK010000032.1 GCA_017467385.1 Bacteroidaceae bacterium | reverse complement strand
TAGTATTGAGCCTGTTGCTCGTTCAAGATAGATACCGGAGGCAATACACCGAATGCATCGGCAGACAGGAAGATTACCTGATGAGCGTGAGGACCCTTAGAAACCGGAGCCACACGGTTGGCAATGTGTTCGATAGGATAAGAAACACGAGTATTTTCTGTTACACTCTTATCAGCGAAGTCAATCTTACCATCAGCAGCAACTGTAACGTTTTCCAACAAAGCATCGCGACGGATAGCATTGTAGATGTCTGGTTCTGATTCCTTGTCCAAGTTGATAACCTTAGCGTAGCAACCACCTTCGTAGTTGAATACACCTTCGTCGTCCCAACCATGTTCGTCATCACCAATCAACAAACGCTTCGGATCTGTAGACAAAGTAGTCTTACCTGTACCAGACAAGCCGAAGAAGATAGCAGAGTCTGTACCTTCCATGTTAGTGTTTGCAGAGCAGTGCATAGAAGCGATGCCACGCAATGGGTTCAAGTAGTTCATGATAGAGAACATACCCTTCTTCATTTCACCACCGTACCAAGTGTTGATGATCACCTGTTCCTTAGTAGTCAAGTTGAAGACGACAGCAGTTTCTGAGTTCAAGCCCAATTCCTTGTAGTTTTCAACCTTAGCCTTAGAAGCATTGTATACTACGAAGTCTGGTTCACCGAAATCAGACAATTCCTTCATTGTCGGACGGATGAACATGTTAGTTACGAAGTGTGCCTGCCATGCCACTTCCATGATGAAACGAACTTTCAAGCGAGTAGCTTCGTTTGCACCACAGAATGCGTCAACAACATACAACTTCTTGTTTGACAATTCCTGAGAAGCCAACTTCTTCAATTCAGCCCAAGTTGCTTCGCTTACAGGCTTGTTGTCGTTCTTGTATTCGTCTGAAGTCCACCAAACTGTATCCTTGCTGGTTTCGTCCATAACGAAGAATTTATCTTTAGGAGAACGACCGGTGTAGATACCAGTCATTACGTTTACAGTACCAAGTTCTGTTTCCTGGCCAACTTCAAAACCTTCCAAACCGGCCTTTGTTTCTTCTTCGAACAATACTTCGTAAGAAGGGTTGTGGAGCACTTCCACTGCACCGGTAATACCGTACTTACTTAAATCTAAATTTGCCATTTTTTAATGATTAATTGAGTTATTTGTTATCTATTTTTTACTCTCTATGTTCCTTAAACAAATCATTCTCGTCTTTGCCTTGTTCAAGGCGATACAAAATTAATGCTTTATTTTAAATTAAAGAAGATATTAGAGAAATATTTCCTTATTAACAAAAAATTTAATCTTATGTAACAGAAATGCTATTTCCACTTTACAATTCGCTATACAAAGAAAGCCTTCGAGCTTTCCCAAAAAGTTCTTCATCTTTCCGGCAAAAGCTCAAAGGCTTCTCAACAAATATCAATAACCTAATTCGTATGGCTGTTTTACGGCCGGCACGCCTTCCTTCATCCACTTAGGCATCGGTTCGCCCTTCAGGAAATGGTCGAAGAACTGCTTCATGCGAATCTGGAAGTCAAGCTTGTTCGGATTCTTCATCGGCCAATGCGGTTCACCGGTGTAATTCAACAACCATGCCGGCTTGCCCAATCGCTTCAATGCCACGAAATATTCAATTCCTTGATACCAGGGTACATGACCGTCCTGGTCGTTGTGCATAATCAGAATCGGAGTTTCCACTTTATCCATCAAGAACAACGGCGAGTTTTCGTAATAGCGGCGAGGATCACTCCAAGGGGTAGCTCCCAAACGGCTTTGTGTATGTTCGTATTGGAATGAACGAGCCAAACCGGATCCCCAACGGATGCCTCCGTATGCGCTGAACATATTAACCACCGGCGCACCTGATTCGATAGCGGCAAACAAACGAGTGCGGGTTGCCAAGTAAGCCACCTGATAGCCTCCCCAGCTATGACCTTGCGCACCGATGCGCTTTTCGTCTACATAGCCTCTCGACAAGACTTCATAAATACCCGACATCACACAATTATAACAACTTTCGCCCGGATAGCCATCCCGATAGCGAACGTCCGGATTGAAGATGATGTAGCCATTGCTCAAATACATGCGATAGTCGATGGTTGAACGGTGTGGCTCTGGCATACGATATTTATTCAGAGTTTCCGAATTACGTTCGTAGAAGTTCACAATCATCGGATATTTCTTGTTCGGATCAAAGTTGGCCGGCTTGTAAATGACTCCTTCCAACTTTCTTCCATCCAATGAAGTCCAGGAAATCAACTCGGTAGTTCCCCAAATGTAAGGTTCCTGCTGTTTGATGCCCTGAGTAAGTTGAACACCCTTCTTGAAAGAAGCGTCTGTAGCCCAAATATCCGGGAAGACTTCAAAGTTTTCACGAGTATAGATGTACTTGTCGGCTTTCTTGGCCTTAAACACCTTGTCATAATTGTAATTGCCGCCGGCCAAAAGACTTGGAGTAGCCGGTGAAGACAAGCGAGCACGATAAATGCCCGTACTCTTATCCACTTCATTGAAGCCGGTAAGCAACAACGGCTGGCTCAAATCCACAAATATCTGCTCTCTATCCAATACAATCCGGCGATAAGTAATCTTATTTTCACGACCGTTCTTAGTCAAACGCACAGGGGCTTTCTTTCTTTCCGGATCAAACGACCACAAGTCATAACGGTCGTAAATCAACACAGCCGCATCGCCTTCTGTCCAACCGGAATATCCATGTGGATATGGATAATTCGGTGTATCATTTTCTTCATCCCAAGCTGGGAAAGTCTGAGGAGTTGTCAACTGAATCTTACGATTGTCTGCCAGATTGATGGTGTACCAGCAACTGTCCGTTTGATTGTAAGTGCCAACATACTTACCCGCCGGAGACAAACGATAATTGGCATAATCAGCTTTGGCAATCAAAGTACGTTCGCCTGTTGCCAATGCCACCTTATAATAATCGGAACGTGTACGGCCTTCCCACATGGAAGAAAGTGAATAAGGCTTTGACGTAGAAACGATTGCCCAATCGCCCAATCCCTTTGCCGGCAATTCTGCTTCCGGCAACTCTTCATTAGCAATCTGCACAAACTTTTGTTGAGCCAACCAATAAACGGCCGCGTAGCTCTTCTTCAAGTCCTGATTTACGTTGTAATGCTGAACGGTGTATTGTACAGGTTCATTCCAATTCCAAACCTGCACATTCGGACGATTAGTTGCCAATACGGTAGAATCCTTGCGCAAAGGAGCCGGAGCCGTCCCCAAGAACAACCGGGAAGCATCTTCCGAGAAGTTCAAACGTTGGTTCGGACTCAACACCCAACCTTCCGGTAATCCAGCCGTTGTGTGAGTTACAACTTCCTGAGCTGTATTTCCACCTTCCGACACCCACAAAGTCAATGTATAATCCTTTTCCTTCTTGTTGTCTGTATAAAGGAAAGCCAATTTATTGCCGACCTTATCGAAAGTCGGCTGAACAAACAATCCTTTACCTTCTTTAATCAATGTCGGTTGAGGAGTTTCAGCCGTCCACACATATATACCCGGTTTCTTGCCTCCTACTGTATCTTTGGTTACAAAATACAAAGCCGCCTTTTCTTTTGCAAAACCATACGCCGAAGCCGCCGGAAGCACATATTTATTGGCTCCGTCCAATGAAGCTACTACCAATGACGAGTCCTTCCGAGTACGTTGGTAAACCATCCAATCTCCCTCTTCCGCCAAACGATAAACTTTCAACGAGTCAAGCTTCCATTCATGACCGGTTTTCAAATTGCGGATAATCAGCTCGTCCATCGGCATTTTGTTCTTTTTAACCTTCTTCAGCTTCAAAGAGTCTGACAATGCCAAAGCAGGCACCTGTTTAATCAGAGCATAATTTGACGATGACGAGAACTTCACTTCCGTAGCCGGAGCATAGTTTTGAATCAATTCTCCCTTCGTAGAATATACCTGCACTTCCGAATCACCTCTCCAGGGAGTGAACACACAAGCCGCCCATTGCCCATCGCTGGAAATGGCTCTTGTCGTAATACGCTTCCAAGCCTCCAAATCGTGGGGAGTCATGGCTTTCTGCGCTTTCAAAGTCAGGAATGGCATTACTGCCAGCAATCCAATTCCTAATAATCTAACACATTTCATCTTATCTGATTTCCTTTTTAGAACGATAAAAAAAGTGTGTCATTCCGAATAGAGTAAAGAATCTAAAAAATACATTCGGATTCTTTGCACTTCTCGGAATGACACGCTATCAATTATTTTACTTCCCAAGTATCGTTGGTCAACAACAATTCTTCAAAGTTGTGGTAGTTTTTCTTTGCTGAAACTTCTTCGATTTGGGCATACACGCCGTCATCGTAAGTCGGAGCTTCCACATCACGAATGACACCCAATGCAACCGGGAATTCCGGACCTTGCATCAAAGCTAACTTCATCTGCAAAGTATTGTCTTCACAATGAGCATCGTGAACCAAAATATCTTTTTCTGTAATACCGTTTTCGCCTAACTTCACCACCTTCAAGCCGAAACCTTCCTGTACCAAACCAAATTCTTTGTTTTCACCGAAGAGCATAGGCTTTCCATGCTCCAAATAAATGGCATTCTTTGCACGACCTTCCTTTGTATATACAGACTCATGAGTGCCATGATTGAAAATAACACAGTTCTGCAGGATTTCACAAACAGAGGAACCTTGATGTTTGTAGGCGGCTTTCAAGATATCAACTGTACCAGCGGCATCGGTTGCTACGGCACGAGCAAAGAAATGACCACGAGCGCCGAAGCACAATTCAGCCGGACAGAACGGATCTTCCACCGTACCGTATGGAGACGACTTGCTGACGAAACCACGTGGAGAAGTTGGCGAGTATTGTCCTTTGGTCAAGCCATAAATACGATTGTTCAACAAGATCATGTTCAAGTTCACATTACGGCGGTTGGCATGAATAAAGTGATTACCACCGATAGCGAGACCGTCGCCGTCGCCTGAAACCTGCCATACGGTCAGGTTCGGGTTAGCCACTTTACAACCGGTAGCGATAGCCGCCGAACGTCCATGAATGGTATTCATACCGTATGTATTCATGTAGTGAGGCAAACGGCTGGAGCATCCAATACCCGAAATAACGGCGATATCCCAGGGAGCCACACCGATTTCTGCCATAGCCTTGTGCAGTGAAGCCAAGAAGAAGTGGTCACCGCAACCCGGACACCAACGAGGTTGTCCTTTCTTATAGTCTTTTGCTGTAAATTCGCACATAACTTTTCCTTTTTATTTGTTTAAGATTTCGGTGAAGGCACTTACCAATTCGTTTACCACAAACGGTTGGCCTTTTACTTCATTATATTGATAAGGTACAAAACCATCAAGCTTCATACGCAAGTAGCCTGCAAACTGTCCCATGTTCTGTTCTGCAACAACCACCTTCGGATATTTCTTCATCACTTCAGCTGTATTGGCAGGCAACGGATTGATGTACTTGAAGTGCGCCAAAGCTACCTTCTTGCCGGCAGCACGCAGTTCGTCCATTGCAGCGTGAAGGTGTCCGTATGTACCACCAAAACCTACAATCAACAATTCTGCATCGTCCTTATCGCCTTCCACTTCTACATCAGGAACCTGAATCTTTTCAATCTTCTGCTGACGAAGTTGAGTCATCAAGTGGTGGTTTTCAGGGTTTGTTGAGATTGCACCGGTAGCATTGTCTTTTTCCAGACCACCGAGGATATGAGTAAATCCTTCTGTACCAGGAATAGCCCAATAACGTACCCCTTCTTCATTACGTTGGTACGGAGTCCAAGTACCCTTCAATTCGGCAGGGACGTATGGAGGATTGATAGCAGGATATTCTGCCAATTTCGGAAGTTTCCAAGCGGCTGAACCATTGGCAACAAACGCATCGGTCAAAAGAACCACCGGAGTCATGTGTTCCAACGCTATCTTAGATGCTTCGTAAGCAGCATCGAAGCAGTCGGTTGGTGAGGTTGCAGCCAATACCGGCATCGGACTTTCTCCGTTACGTCCGAACAACACTTGCAACAAGTCGGTTTGTTCCGACTTAGTAGGAAGACCGGTAGCCGGACCACCACGTTGTACGTCGAGTACCACCAACGGAAGCTCCATAATTACGGCCAAGTTCATGGCTTCAGACTTCAAGCAAATACCAGGGCCAGAAGTAGAAGTTACGGCCAAAGCCCCTGCGTATGAAGCACCTACCGCCGATGCACAACCGGCAATTTCGTCTTCACACTGAACGGTTACAACGCCCAATGATTTGTGTTTGGACAATTCATGAAGCACATCTGTAGCCGGTGTGATAGGATAAGAACCCAAATACAATTTCAACCCTGCCTTTTCTGCAGCAGCTATGAAACCGTAGGCAGTAGCCTTGTTACCGGTAATATCCATATACTTACCCGGGTTTACTGTTTTGCTTTCGATTCGATAGGTATGAGCCACACTGGAGTGAGTATTATGACCATAGTCGTAACCGGCGTGGATAACCTTAATATTTGCTTCTGCAATCGCCGGCTTCTTAGCAAACTTTTCGCGGAGGAAGTTTTCAGCGATAGTCAGGTCGCGGTTAAACAACCAGCATACCAAACCAAGAGCAAACATGTTACGGCACTTCAACATCGACTTGTTGTCCATGCCTGAATCAGCCAAACAATCTTTGACCATCTGAGAGATAGGAGCCGCAATTACATCGTTCTTGATGCCCATTTCTTCAATCGGATTGTCTGTCTTAAAAGCAGCCTTTTCCAAATCCGATTTCTGGAAACAGTCTGTATCAATGATGATACAAGCTGTCGACTTTGCGAACTTGTACTGAGTCTTGAGTGCTGCTGCATTCATTGCCACCAATACATCGCATTCATCTCCCGGAGTAAACACCTTGCCTGCGCCGATGTGAACTTGGAAACCAGAGACACCGGTCAACGAACCCTGCGGGGCGCGAATATCTGCCGGATAATCCGGGAATGTACTGATATCATTCCCTACTGTAGCCGAAATAGTCGAAAAAAGATTTCCGGCCAACTGCATACCATCACCTGAGTCGCCTGAGAAACGAACCACTACTTGGTCCAGTTCCTTGACTATCATTTCTTCTGCCATATAAATTTAAGATTAAAAAAGTTGTTCCTATTAATGCCGCAAATTTCGCAAAGTTCCTTGAATTGGCAAAATATTAATTGGTAGAAATCATAAAAAAGCTTACCTTTGCGCCACTTAACAGAAAAGGCCTTGTAGTTCAACGGATAGAACAAGAATTTCCTAAATTTTAGATAGGGGTTCGATTCCCCTCGAGGCTACAAAGAAAGTGGATATGCATCAGCACATCCACTTTCTCTTTATCCTATAATATAAGGTATTACTTAATCACGCCAAGTTCCTTGCCCACCTTAATGAAAGCAGCGATAGCCTTATCCAAGTGTTCACGTTCATGACCGGCTGAAAGCTGTACACGAATACGAGCCTGGCCTTTCGGAACTACCGGATAATAGAAACCAGTTACGTAAATGCCTTCTTCCTGCATCTTAGCAGCAAAGTCTTGAGACAATTTTGCATCGTACAACATTACAGCACAAATAGCACTCTGTGTCGGCTTGATATCGAAACCGGCAGCCAACATCTTTTCGCGGAAGTAAGTAACGTTTTCCATCAACTTGTCATGGAGTGCGTTGCTTTCCTTCAACATCTTGAACATTTCGATACTTGCACCTACGATAGCCGGAGCTACTGAGTTGGAGAACAAGTAAGGACGTGAACGTTGACGAAGCATGTCGATGATTTCCTTACGGCCGGTTGTGAAACCACCCATTGCACCACCGAATGCCTTACCCAATGTACCGGTAAAGATGTCTACACGACCATATACATCGTACTGTTCAGCTACACCATGACCGGTTGGGCCTACTACACCTGCAGAGTGTGATTCGTCTACCATTACAAGTGCATCGTACTTTTCAGCCAAATCGCAAATCTTATCCATCGGAGCTACGTTGCCGTCCATAGAGAATACACCGTCGGTTACGATGATACGATGACGCTGAGCCTGTGCTTCTTGCAAACAACGTTCCAAATCAGCCATATCAGCATTAGCGTAACGATAGCGTTTTGCCTTGCAAAGACGTACACCGTCGATGATAGAAGCGTGGTTCAATGCATCAGAGATGATAGCATCTTCTTCTGTGAACAAAGGTTCAAATACACCACCGTTTGCATCGAAACAAGCAGCATAAAGGATGGTATCTTCAGTCTTGAAGTAATCAGCGATAGCTGCTTCGAGTTGCTTGTGCAAGTCTTGAGTACCGCAGATGAAACGTACAGAAGACATACCGTAACCATGAGAATCCATTGCAGCCTTAGCAGCTTCAATCAAACGCTTGTTATCGGCCAAGCCCAAATAGTTGTTGGCACAGAAGTTCAAAACGTCTTGACCTGCATTTACCTTGATACCGGCACGTTGCGGAGTACTGATGATACGTTCGTTCTTGTACAAGCCGGCAGCTTTGATATTTTCGAGTTCCTGTGT
>JAFTSK010000031.1 GCA_017467385.1 Bacteroidaceae bacterium | reverse complement strand
GTTTCAGCACCAAACAATAGATGGCCCACATCAATGCAGCCATGATACTCAGGAAATCGCCCAATGGGTTAATCTTCAAAATGACACTACCACTGAAAACGACCAATCCTACACCCACCAAGGCAATCAATGAACCAATCAACATGTTCTTCCGGAGTGCATCCTTGAACACCCAATGAGCCAATAGAGCCGTAAAGATAGGAGTCGTACAAACCAACAGCGCCACATTAGAAGCCTGACTGATGCCGAGTGCATTGTTCTCGGCTATGAAATACAAAGTACCTCCCGTCAATCCGGCAAGCATCAACATTCCTTCGTCTTTCCAAGTGTCTGCCCACAACCGTTTGTGAGAAATCAACAGGATACAGAAATAAGCTACCACAAAGCGGTAGAACATGATATCCATGGGACCTAAACCATGTTGCAACAAGACCTTGGTGGAAACGAATGTCGTTCCCCAAATGATTACGACCATAAGGGTAATCAGATGAAATAGTAAGATGCGGTTCTTAAACATTGTGATTTTCTTAATAAGTTCGCAAAATTAACTCTTTCCCGTTACATAAGCACAACTTTCCTATCGTCTTTTTTGTTTCATGTACCTATTTATTATCAAAAGAAACGAACAATGAACGCAAAAGTATCCGCTTTTTTATTGGCAAGCTTAGGTGTTGCCACTCATGTCCCCAGCAATGCTTGTACCGGTATCACTCTCCAAAGCAAGGACGGTGCCACCATTGCCGCCCGTACCATCGAATGGGCAGAAAGTGTCATGAACAATATGTATGTGGTCGTTCCCCGGAATCAGGAACTCCAGTCGCTCACTCCTACAGGGATGGACGGTGTGAAATTCAAGACCAAGTATGGCTTTGTGGGACTGGCGGTGGAACAGAAGGAATTCATGGTAGAAGGCATCAACGAGAAAGGGCTATCTGCCGGTTTGTTCTACTTTCCCAACTATGGCAAGTACCAGCCTTACGATGCTGCTCAGAAGGACAAATGCTTGGCCGATTTTCAAGTGGTATCGTATGTCTTGGCAGGCTGTGGTACCGTAGACGAAGTGAAAGAAGCTCTTGGAAAGGTACGTATCATTAACATCGACCCTCGTTCATCGACCGTTCATTGGCGCTTTACCGAACCTTCGGGTAGACAAATAGTACTCGAAATCGTGGACGAAGTGATGCACTTTTACGAAAATCCATTAGGTGTACTCACTAATTCGCCGGGTATCGAATGGCATTGGACTAACTTGAACAATTACATCAACCTCCAACCAGGCACTACACCGGAGCATCCGTTCGGTCCGTTGGAGATGAAGAACTTTGGTCATGGTACCGGCTTGTTGGGACTTCCGGGTGATTTCACTCCACCGTCCCGTTTTGTCCGGGCTGCTTTCTTCCAGCTGACTGCTGCCCAGCAACCCACAGCCGAAGAAAGTGCCGTACAAGCCTTTCATCTGCTCAACAATTTCGATATCCCTGCCGGAACCGAATTGCCATGGGGACAGGCACCTGCCGATATGCCGAGTGCTACCCAATTTACCGTAGCATCGGATACACACAACCGGATGCTTTACTATCGTACCATGTACAATAGCAATATCCGATGCATCAACCTCAAGAACATCGATTTCGACAAGGTGAAATACCATGCCCATGCTTTGGACAATCTGAAGAAACAGCCGATAGAAACGATAACTATCAGATAAAATTTGACAATGTTCGATTTATTGGTTACTTTTGCGGTCAAGAAAGAAACTATAAATCGAACATTGTTATGTCATTTTTAACTGATTTAATAAAAGAAAAGGCCAGCGAAGTTTTGGCCGACAAGATTTCTATCCCTGGAACCATTCAGGAAGAAGTATTGGGTGG
>JAFTSK010000030.1 GCA_017467385.1 Bacteroidaceae bacterium | reverse complement strand
GACATACAACATCCGCAACGGAAACGGCATGGACAATGTGAGAAACTACGAACGTATCGCCGATGCAATCCTGAAGCAGACACCCGACGTGGTGGCCGTACAGGAAACAGACAGCATGACCATACGAAGCAACCAGAAATATGTGTTGGGCGAATTGACAAAACTGACACGTATGTACGATTCTTACAGCCCGGCCATCGACTATAACGGTGGGAAATATGGCATCGGTATCCTATCGAAAAAGAAACCGCTGAAAACGGAAAGGATTGCTTTGCCCGGACGCGAAGAACAACGAGCCTTGTTGATGGCCGAATTTGAAGACTATATTTTCTGTTGCACACACCTCTCACTGACGGAAGAAGACCGTATGAGCTCATTAGCAATCATCCGCGAAGTTGCCCGCAAACAGCAGAAGCCGTTTCTCATTGCCGGCGACATGAACGCCGAGCCGGAATCAGAGTTCATCAAGGGATTGATGCAAGATTTCCAAATCCTCAATTCGTTGAAACAGGCCACTTTCCCTGCCACCGAGCCAAAGGAAACCATCGACTACATCGCTATGTGGAAGCCTACTTCTGAAGGATTTGCCAATGTACACACCTGGGTGGTAAATGAACCGGTCGCTTCCGACCACCGCCCGATTATGTCTAAGATTCGTGTGGCCAAGAAAGCCGAAGAGATTTTTGCCTGCAAGCCTTATTTGCAGAACCCTACAAACGGCGGAATGACTGTAATGTGGGAAACCACCGTACCGACTTACAGCTGGGTGGAATACGGCACCGACAAGGAAAACCTGCAACGCGCCCGCCTTTTGGTCGATGGTCAGGTAATCTGCAACAATACCCTGCACAAGATTCGGATAGACGGACTGAAACCCGGGCAAAAATACTACTACCGCGTATGCTCCACCGAAATCTTGTCGTACAAGGCATACAGTAAAGCTTTCGGCCGGACAGCCAAATCGGAGTTCAGTACCTTCAAACTTCCAGACAGCAAGGAGAAATCGTTTACAGCCATCATCTTCAACGACCTGCACCAACGCACCGCTACCTTCCAAGCCTTGTTAAAGCAAGTGAAGAACGTGGATTATGATTTCGTAGTCTTCAACGGCGATTGCGTGGACGATCCCGTAAACCGTACTCAGGCCTCTCGCTTCATCAAGGAGCTAACCGAGGGAGTGGGAGCTGACAAGGTACCGGCCTTCTTCATGCGGGGCAATCACGAAATCCGCAACGCCTATTCCATCGGTTTGCGTAACCATTTCGACTATGTGGGAGACAAGACCTACGGAGCTTTCAGTTGGGGAGACACCCGCTTCGTACTACTGGATTGCGGCGAAGACAAACCCGACACCCATCCGGTGTACTACGATTTGAATGACTTTGCCCAGCTCCGTCAAGACCAAGTGGAGTTCATGAAGCGGGAGTTTGCTTCCAAAGCCTTCAAGAAAGCAAAGAAACGGGTGCTGATACATCACATTCCACTCTACGGATACGAAGAAAATCTGTGCAACGAGCTATGGAAACCGATTTTGGGAAAGGCTCCGTTCGACGTATGTATCAACGGGCATACCCATGAATATGCCTACCATCCGAAAGGTTCTTTGGCATGTGCCTATCCGGTCATCATCGGCGGCGGTTATCAGCTGAAGGATGCAACGGTTGTTGTCCTACAAAAGTCCGGCAATGAGCTGAGAATAAAGGTGCTGAATGCTTCCGGAGAGATTTTGGTGGAGATTGTGGAATGATGTAATGGATGATGCAGAATCCGTTTACGTATGTTCCCCCTTTAAGAACAAATTTCCGCCAGCAACTCCTGCATACTCTTTTGCAAAACAGGATGCACCAAATCCGGAGCAATCTCTGCCAACGGCTCCATGACAAACTTGCGCTGATGCATCAAGGGATGAGGGATAACCAATTCGGGCGTATGAATGACCAAATCATCATACAGCAAAACATCAACATCCATCAAACGGTCGCTATACTGACCATCGACCGACTTCTTCAATCGGCCTAAATCCTTTTCAATGCTTTGTGTGATGTGTAGCACTTCCAACGGAGAGAATAACGTATCAACGGCACAAGCTGCATTCAGAAAGGTATGCGGCGAATCAAACCCCCAGGGAGCAGTAGCATAAAAAGCGGAAAGAGAAACAACTTTCCCTATCCGCTTTTCTATTTCTGCCACAGCCGCATGCAAATTGGCCTCCTTGTCGCCCAAGTTCGTACCTAATCCTAAACAAACGGTATGTGTTTTCACCTCATTCAGAATAACATACGGAATTATTTATCGAGAATCAACATGGCATCGCCATACGTGCCGAAGCGATAGTCTTCCTTCAAAGCTACATCATAGGCTTCCATAATGAGTTCATAGCCTCCGTATGCAGCTACCAGCATCAACAAAGTAGATTCCGGCATGTGGAAGTTGGTTACCATGCTGTTGGCTACGGAAAAGTCGTATGGAGGGAAGATGAACTTATTGGTCCAGCCCTCAAATTCTTTCAAATGTCCATCGGTTCCTACGGCTGTTTCGATGGTACGCATGACGGTTGTACCTACCGCACAAATATTCTTGCCTTCATCTTTCGCCGTATTGACAATGCGACAAGCATCTGCTTCGACAAACATCTGTTCGGAATCCATCTTGTGCTTGGTCAAATCTTCTACGTCGATTTCGCGGAAGTTGCCTAAGCCGGCGTGCATAGTTATGAACGCAAAATCTATTCCCTTGATTTCCATGCGCTTCATCAGTTCACGACTGAAGTGAAGACCGGCCGTAGGAGCTGTAACCGCCCCTTCATTCTTGGCAAAGATGGTTTGGAAGCGTTCAGCATCTTCTTCCTCTACCGGACGATTGATGAAAGTAGGCAATGGTGGTTCGCCCAATGCATAAAGAGCCGCCTTGAACTCATCGTGCGGACCGTCATAAAGGAATCGCAAGGTACGTCCGCGTGAAGTGGTATTGTCAATCACTTCGGCCACCATCGAATCATCATCTCCGAAATACAACTTGTTGCCAATACGAATCTTACGAGCAGGATCGACCAATACATCCCACAGACGAAGCTCTTCGTTCAATTCGCGCAACAAAAACACTTCAATGCGTGCGCCGGTCTTTTCCTTGTTTCCATACAGGCGAGCCGGGAAAACCTTTGTATCATTGAAAATGAACACATCTTTGTCGTCAAAATAATCCAGAATATCTTTGAACATCCGGTGTTCAATCTTACCTGTCGATTTATGCACGACCATCAGACGAGATTCGTCTCTGTACTTAGCCGGATGCAAAGCAATCTTTTCGTCCGGCAATCTGAACTTAAATTGTGAGAGTTTCATGTAGTTTCTCCTTATTCGTTTATTATTTCTACTTCTTGTTTTTCCAACCATTCGGGGAAAGCCTCTACCTGCATACAATCATCCAATTTCACTTCCCCTACTCTTGTACGCACCAGTCCGATAAGGTGTGCGCCACTATTCAGTGCTTCGCCAATGTCGCGTGCCAATGCCCGAATGTATGTGCCTTTGGAGCATACCACCCGAATTTTGATAACGGGCAACTCACATTCCAGCAATTCTATTTCGTCTATGACAAGCGTCTTTGGCTTTAAATTGACTTCTTCTCCTTTCCGAGCCAAATCGTAGGCACGCTTTCCATCTACCATACAAGCCGAGAAAGCCGGTGGAATCTGCTCAATGCTCCCCACGAACTTCTTCAATGTTTCTTCCACCAACTCCCGAGTGATGTGTTCCGTAGGATAAGTGGCATCAATCTCTTTCTCCAAATCGTATGAGGGCGTGGTGGCTCCCAACATCAATGTGGCCACATATTCTTTGGTATGTGCCTGGAATTCTTCTATCCGCTTAGTAGCCTTCCCGGTGCAAATAATCATCACTCCCGTAGCAAGAGGATCGAGTGTGCCGGCATGACCAACCTTCAGCTTCTTTACTCCCAACTTGCGACAAAGGTGATAGCGTATCTTGTTGACTACCGCAAACGAAGTCCATGTAAGCGGTTTGTCAAAAAACAAAACTTCTCCTTCCTTGAAATTCATCATACAATTGTCAAATTGTGTCCTGTAAGCAACATGGCGAGAATGATTCCTCCGACAATGATTCTATACCATCCAAACGCCTTAAAGCCGTATTTCTGCACATAACTGATAAAGAACTTGATGGCCAGCATCGCCACAATGAAAGCCACTACATTCCCTATAATCAGCGTTGTCATGTTGTCCATAATCAAAGCCGTTCCCCCTTCTTTCAAGAGTTTGTACATCTTATACACCGTTGCACCAAACATGGTAGGTACGGCCAAAAAGAAAGAAAATTCAGCGGCGGCCTTACGAGTCATTCCTTGTGCCATCCCTCCGACAATCGTTGCCATCGAACGAGACACCCCCGGAATCATGGAGATACATTGATATAAGCCCACCATGAAAGCACGCTTTTCCGTAAATGGTGTATCTTCACTTCCCTTATTGAAAATCTTGTCGCAGAAGAGCATGAACACCCCACCTATTACCAACATGATGGCAACCACCAATACACTTTCGAGCATGGCATCAATCGCATCGCTGAAGAGCAATCCCAATACGGCCGCAGGAACAAAGGCTACAAACAATTTCCAATAGAAATCAAACGTATGAAGAAATCGTTGCAAAGCATTGGCTCCCTCGGGTGCCGGTGTATGGTTAAGGCGAAAGAAACGTTTCCAATAAAGTACGACCACCGAAAGAATGGCACCAAACTGGATAATAAAGGTAAACGCCTTCACAAACTCCGTACTTTCCACCCCCAAAAGGTTTTGGGCTATAATCATGTGTCCGGTAGACGACACCGGCAAAAACTCCGTCAACCCCTCTACAATCGCAATGATAATTGTTTCAAATATATCCATCTTTCGTTATTCTTTCATCTTCGGTTTACGCAAAATGCCGTAAATCATAAACACAAATCCAAACAAACACACCAACGGAGCCACCTTGATACGGCGTACACTAAAAATGTCCGGCTCAAAATAACCTTCCGTAGAGCCCGGCCCTGTCATCAGCAGAAAACCTATAATGATAATCGCCATACCAACAGCCAACAAAATAAAGTTGGTCTTGTCAAAAGCAAATTTCTTTTTATCCATCTTTCTTAGAGTTTAATAACTATATATAATAAAGCGTACTTGCCTTCATACGCAGATATTTATTGATTGATATGTAAGCACACATGCAAGTAATGACTACGCCAAAAACGAAGACCGAAGCCACCACCATCAACATAATGTTCGGTGTGATAATCTCTATCAATTCCGGTTCGTATTTTACCAGCATGTAGGCCATTCCCATGAGCAATGCATCGGCCAGGACAGCCGCCAAGACTCCTATCCATACATTTCTTACCAGGAACGGACGACGAATAAAGCTCCAACTGGCTCCCACTAATTTCATGGTGTGAATCAGGAAACGTTTGGAATAAATGGCCAATCGGATGGTGTTGTTTATCAACGCAAAGGAAATCAGCGTGAGCAAAGCGGCCAATCCCAACAAGAAGAAACTCAACCTCTTTATGTTCCGATTCACCGAATCCAGCAAATCTTGCGGATAGCTTACTTCCATTACTTTTTTATTGGCCATGATTTCCTTCTCTATCCATGCAAGGCTATCCGAATTGGCATACTCCGCATTCAGTTTGATTTCAATGGATGCCGTAAAAGGATTGTATCCTAAAAACTCAGCCGGATCCGTTCCCATCGCTTCTGTTTGCTCCTTCAACGCTTTTTCTTTCGAGATGTAAGCCGACTCCTTCACATAGCTCTTTCCATTCAAAGTCCGCTGGAATTTCAACGCTTCCGGTTCTTTCATGTCATCGCTTACCAACACCGTAAAGCCGATATTCTCGCGCACATAGTTTGAGAGGCTATTGGCCGATAAGACGAAGAACACCACCATCCCCAACAACAAAAGCACCAACATCGTACTGATGCTGGAAATGATAAACTGCATATCCAAAGAACCCGGTTTCTTTCCCATAATCATTTCTTTCTGAATACGTAAATCATGGAACTACTACGTTCCTTCTTGTTTAAAGCACTGAACCATGCTTTTGTTCCCGTCCACATACCCCGAATGAACGACAAGCGGTTTCCTTTGTATTTTTCGGTCAGCATGGATACATAAAAGGCATCGAACGGCATGGGGCGTTCTTCCTCCAACACAAACCCATGTTTAGCCCCGAACTGTTGAATGACCGACGGAGTAAAATGCCACAAATGGCGAGGCACATCGTATGCCGCCCACCATTCACCGTATTTCATCGCATCGTATGACGTTGGATTAGGAACGGCAATTATCAACACTCCCTTCTCCTTCAACACCCGATGAAGTGTTCTCCACATCTCATTCAGATGCTCCACATGCTCTAAGACGTGCCATAAAGTAACCACATCGAACGAAGCATCTGTATATGCAGGCAAAGCGGTTTCCGCATCTACCTCCAAATCGAACTGTTGTTTGGCAAAGGCTCTGGCTTTCGGATTCTTCTCAATGGCTTTGACATTCCACCCTTTTCGAGTCATAATATCGGCAAAGTATCCTGTACCTGTGCCATAATCCAACAAATGGCCTTCCGACAACCTGGAAGTGTGCTTAACCAACGATGCTTTTTGTAACAACATCCATCTGCGCACCCAATGATATACCCGATTCATCAACCCTTTATGAGTATCAGAATGAGAGATATAATCCGGCGTTTCGTAATACTTCCCGATTTCGGCCTCAACCGGTACATTTTGGGTAAAAAGGAATCCGCATTGCACACAACTACATACTTCGAACTGTTCGCCCGAAGCATAATGATCTGTGCAAGTCAAAGCATGTTTCAATTGTTGTCCGCCACACAACGGACATCTATCTATTTGGAGTCTGTTCACTTTTAGCCCTAATTTGTTGCAAAATAACAAATAATTTGCTTTCCTATGATGTTTCTTTAAGGACTTTTAAGAGTATAAATAGGGAGCAAGGTGCATTTTTTCTTACATTTGCACCAAATTTTAAAAGTTAAGTGAAAATGGCAGATAAAAAATTAGTTCGTTCTGCAAACAAGAAGCTCGCTGGTGTATGCGGTGGTTTGGCAGAATATTTCGGAATTGATGCAAGCATCGTTCGTGTTGTTTGGTTGCTTTGTGTATTGTTGGGTGGTTTCGGTCTTTTGGCTTACCTCATCATGTGGATTGTAATGCCTGCACAGAAGTAATCTTTAAATAAGGTATAAT